>UQQO01000016.1 GCA_900543175.1 uncultured Fusobacterium sp. | reverse complement strand
CATGTCAGTGAATAAAGAATCCCTATTGCTCATTCCGTTGAAAATGCAAAACTTGGCTACGCCTCAAACACGTTGCATTTTCTTAACTTCATTTCGCTAAGGGCTTCTAATATTCACTTCCAAATTACGTCAACTTGATGTTAGGGATAATATAAGTTTTGCTAATATAGCTTTAAGGATCACAGAAACTCCGTTTCTGTGTCTCAAAAATAGTAGTCGTTTGCACTCCTCTACTTTTGGAAATTATAGTTTAATATTGCAAAAGCTAAATTTAAAGTCAAATAATTTTTCTTGGAAATAATTAAAAAAAGCTATATACAAAAAGTAAAATATGAGGTATCATCTTATAGTACGATAAATTTAGTAAAATGAAGGGATTATATAGGATAATGAAAAAAAAAGCAATCTTATTAGATCGTGATGGAACAATAAATGTAGAGAAAGATTATTTACATAAAATAGAAGATTTTGAGTTTGAAAAAAATGTAGTTGATGCATTAAAAATATTTTCTTCATTGGGATATACTTTAGCAGTTGTAACAAATCAATCTGGAATAGCTAGAGGATTTTATACAGAGGATGATTTAATAAAATTAAACAATTATATTAATGATAGATTAAATGAGTATGGAGTTAATATAGAGAAATTTTATTATTGTCCACATCACCCAGAAAAGGGGATTGGAAAATATAAAGTAGAATGTCAATGCAGAAAACCTAAAACAGGAATGTTAGATGCAGCAATTAAAGATTTAAATATAGATGTAGAAAATTCATATATGATAGGAGATACATTAGCTGATATTGATGCTGGATTCAATGCAGGATTAACTTCTATTTTAGTTAAAACTGGACATGGAATGGAAACTCTTGAAAAATTAGGAGATAGAAAAGTAGAAATTTATAACTCTTTATATGATTTTGCATTGAAACTAAAATAGAAATAGAAAGAGAAGGCGATGAAAAATGAATAAACTCTTTTTAATTCTTGATAATTTATTAGGAATAAGAGAGCAATTAAATTTAGATAAAATAGAAAATATTATTATGGACAGTAGAAAAGTTCAAAAGGGAGATCTTTTTTTTGCTATAAATAATGGAAACAAATATATTAATGAGGTTTTAGAAAAGGGAGCTTCTATTGTAGTAGCTGATAACTATTTAGGTGATGATAAAAGAGTTTTTAAAGTTTTGAATACAGTTGAATTTATGCAAAAATTTGCAAAAGAGTATAGAGAAGCTTTAGGATTAAAGGTAATAGCAATTACAGGAAGTAATGGAAAAACAACTACTAAGGATATGATATACTCTGTTCTTTCTAGAAAGTATATAACTAAAAAAACAGAAGGAAATTATAATAACCATATTGGATTACCATTTACAATATTACAATTAAAGGAAAAAGATGAAATTGTAGTGCTTGAGATGGGTATGAGTGGCTTTGGAGAGATTGATCTATTATCTAGTATAGCTAAACCGGATATAGGTGTTATAACTAATATAGGAGACTCTCATTTGGAGTTCTTAAAAACAAGGGAAAATGTTTTTAAAGCTAAAACTGAATTATTAAATTATGTTTCTTCAGAAAATACTTATATTATAGGTGATGATCAATATTTAAAAAATGTTGTAGGAAATAAAATTGGATTTAGTAGAGAAAATAATTTTGTTATAGAAGATTTTATAGATAGTAATGATGGAATGAGTTTTAAAGTAGAAAATAGTGAGTATACTTTAAATTTAAATGGAAAACATAATGCTTTAAATGCAGGGATAGCAATAGCTATAGGAAAAAGATTTGATTTGACTTCTGAAGAGATAAAAGAGGGATTAAAAAATCTTCATCTTACTCCTATGAGATTTCAAAAGATAGAAAAAGAAAATTTAATCTATATTAACGATGCTTATAATGCTAGTCCAATATCTATGGAATATTCACTAAATACCTTTGATAAACTTTATAACAACATGAAAAAGATTGTGGTTTTAGGGGATATGTTAGAGTTAGGAGAAAAAGAGATAGAGTTTCATAGAGAGATAATTGAAAAGGCTCTTTCTATAAAATGTGATAAAATATATCTTTATGGAGAGAGAATGAAAAAAGCTTATGATCTGTTAGAAAAAAATGATAAAATAAGATGTTTTAATAATAAAGAGAACATAGTTAAATTAATAGCTAATGAAATTGAAAAAATAGCAGTTTTATTAAAAGGTTCTCGTGGTATGAAATTAGAAGAGATAATAAAATAGTGAGGAGCAGAAAAAAAGATGTTATATTTAATAGGAGAGTATTTTGAGAGTTTAGAATTCCTAAAGTCTATATATTTAAGAAGTTTTATAAGTTTTACACTATCATTTTTGTTAGTTTTAATTTTTGGAAAACCATTTATTAATTATTTAAAAGTGAAGAAGTTTGGGGAAAAAATAAGAGATGATGGACCAGCTTCACACCTTTCAAAAAAGGGAACACCTACAATGGGTGGAGTTTTAATTGTAATTGTTATGCTTATAACAAATCTGATTGTATCAGATATTTCAAATAGCTTTATAATCTTATTATTAATTTCTATGTTGGGATTTGCTTCAATAGGATTTATAGATGATTATAAAAAATTTACTGTAAATAAAAAGGGACTTTCAGGAAAGAAAAAATTATTAGGACAAGGAATTATAGGAATCTTAGTATGGTGTTTTGTATATTTCCTAGGTTTAACAGGAGATAAGGGATTAGATCTATCAATAATAAATCCACTTCTTTCAGGAAGTATGCTTTATCTAGGAAGTATAGGAATGTTGCTTTTTGTAATAATAATTTTAATGGGAACATCTAATGCAGTAAATATAACAGATGGACTTGATGGATTGGCAATAATGCCTATGATTATCTGTTCTAGTATTCTTGGAGTAATCTCATATTTTACAGGAAATGTAAATTTAAGTGAGCACTTAAATCTTTATTATATAGCTGGATCAGGAGAGATGACAGTATTTTTATCAACTATATGTGGAGCTGGATTAGGATTTTTATGGTATAACTTCTATCCTGCACAGATATTTATGGGAGATACAGGATCTTTAACATTGGGAGGAGTTTTAGGAGTTGTAGCAATTCTTTTAAAACAGGAACTTATCTTACCAGTGATTGGAATAATCTTTGTTGTAGAGGCACTGTCAGTAATAATTCAAGTTGGATCTTTCAAACTTAGAGGAAAGAGAGTATTTAAGATGGCACCTATTCATCATCACTTTGAATTAATAGGACTTGCTGAAACAAAGGTAACAATGAGATTCTGGATAACTACATTGATATTTGGAATAATAGCATTGGGAATAGTTAGAATGAGAGGAATATTATAAAATAGAACCACGGATAATACCGTGGTTTTACGTCTATTATGGGAGAAGTGATACAGATGAAAAAAGCTATGGTATTTGGAGCAGGTGTAAGTGGCTTAGGAGCATATAGATTACTAGAAAAAATAGGATATGATGTAATTTTAGTAGATGATAAAAAGGGAGTATCTTCTAAAGAGGGATTGAAGTATTTAGATGAGATAGAGATTTTTATAAAAAGTCCAGGAGTGCCATATAATGAACTTGTAGTTGAGGCTAAGAGAAAAGGTATTGAAGTTATAGATGAAATTGAATTAAGTTATAGATATATGCTAAAATATATGGGTAAAAAGAGCAAAATAATAGCTATAACAGGGACAAATGGAAAAACAACAACTACAACAAAGGTTACAGAGCTTTTAAAGTATGTAGGATATAAAGCTGAATATGCTGGAAATATAGGGGTATCATTTGCAGATCTATTACTGAAAAATGATGATTTAGACTATGTAGTTTTAGAACTTAGTTCATATCAATTGGAGAATCTTGATAGTTTTAAAGCTGATATAGCTCTAGTTATAAATTTAGCTCCAGATCATCTTTCGAGATATAAGAGCGTAGAAGAGTATTATGATACAAAATTTAATATAGAAAAAAATCAAACTCTGTCTGATTATTTTATTTTAAACAATGATTCAGAAGAGATTATAAAAAGATCAAATTTTGTGAGTGGTAAAAAAATTTTTATAGGAAAAAATAATAATAATTGTGATTTCTCTATAAAAAATGATATACTTTATAAAGATGACATTGAAATTTTAAAGTGTTCAAAACTAACTTTAAAAGGTGAACATAATAGAGAAAATGTTCTGTTTATTGTGGCAATAGCAAAGATATTAAATATAAGTGATGAAAAAATAAGAGAGTTCCTTTATACTACTGGAAATATAGAACATAGAATGGAAGAGTTTTTTAATTATGGAAAAATCAAATTTATAAATGATTCTAAGGGAACAAATATAGATTCTACAAAATTTGCAGTGGAAGCTTTTAAAAATTGCATTCTTATTTGTGGTGGATTTGACAAAAAACTGGATTGGTTGCCTTTGATAGAACTTATAAAAGCAGAGGTAAAAGAGGTTTATTTAATAGGAGATATAGCAGATCAACTAAACGAGATGCTTTTAGAAAATGGATATGACAAAGATAAAATCTATCTATTGAGAGATTTAAAAAGTTGCCTATTAAATATGAGAGAGAGATTGGATAAAGATAGAGAGGAAGTAGTTTTACTTTCACCAGCGACTTCAAGTTTTGATCAATTTAAAAGCTTTGAACATCGTGGAGAGGTATTTAAAGATCTAGTGAGAGAAATCTTTGGAAGGTGAAAATTTTGAAAAAAGTGATTTTAACAACTGGAGGTACAGGAGGGCATATATATCCAGCTCTTGCTGTTGCTGAAGGATTGAAAATAAAGAATATAGATGTGCTTTTTGTAGGAACAAGTATTAGAATGGAAAAAGATATTGTTCCAGAAGCAGGATTTAGATTTATAGGATTGGATATAAAGCCACCAAGAACTATAAAAACTATTTTAAAGTATTTAAAAGGTGTATGGGAAGGGATAAAAATAGTGTATAGAGAGAAGCCAGATGCTATAATAGGGTTTGGAAACTATATATCTGTTCCTGTAATAATCGGTGGAATTTTATTGAGAAAGAAAATATATCTGCAAGAACAAAATGCAAATTTAGGTTGGACAAATAAAGTGTTTTATAAATTTGCAGAGAAAACTTTCTTAGCTTTTGATAAAACATATGATGATATTCCAATAAAGTATCAAAGAAAGTTTGAAGTAACTGGAAATCCATTGAGAGAAGAGATCAATTATGTAAGTGAAAATGAGGAAAAAGAGAGATTAAAACTTGAAGATGGAGAGAGAGTCATCCTTATAACTGGAGGAAGTCTTGGAGCTAAAGATATAAATGATGCAGTTATAAAAAATTGGGATAAATTTTTAGAAGATAAAAAACTTAGAGTATATTGGGCAACTGGGGATAAAAATTATGATGAAATTACAACAAAGATAGTTAAAACAAAGATGTCAGACACAGTTAAACCATATTTTAACAATATGATAAATATAATGGCAGCAGCAGATCTTATAATATGTCGTGCTGGAGCATTGACTATTTCAGAGATTATAGAGTTAGAAAAACCATCAATTATAATTCCATATAATTCTTTAAAAGTTGGGCAATATGATAATGCAAAAATCTTAGAAGAAAATAACTCAGCATTAGTTTATACAAATGCTGAGGCAGATGCAGCAATTGAAAAAGCTCTTGAATTAATTAAAAATGAAGAAGTTTTAAAATCTATGAAAGTTAGAGTAAGAGCTTTAAAGAAATCAAATGCAGTGGAAAAAATTATTAACAATTTAGATATTTGGAGGAATTAGATTGATGAAAAAGATTTACTTTATAGGAATAAATGGTATTGGAATGAGTGGATTAGCTAAAATTATGAAGATAAAAGGTTATGATGTAAAGGGAGCTGATCTTACTAGAGGTTATGTTACAGAAGAACTTGAGAGTATGGGAATTACTGTATATAATACTCATGAAGCTGAACATGTAAAAGATAGTGATATGGTAATAGCATCTAGTGCTATAAAAAAAGATAATCCAGAGTATAAATATGCTATGGACAATGGGATAAAAATAGTTAAAAGAGGAGAACTTTTAGCTATGTTATTAAATGATGAAACTGGGATAGCAGTTGCAGGAACACATGGAAAAACTACAACAAGTTCAATGATGTCAACTGTAATGTTAGAGAAAGATCCAACAATAGTAGTTGGAGGAATACTTCCAGAGATAGGATCAAATGCTAAACCAGGAAAATCAAAGTATTTTATAGCTGAAGCTGATGAAAGTGACAACTCATTCTTATATATGAATCCTATATATTCAATAATTACAAATATTGAAGAGGATCACTTAGATACTCATGGTTGTTTAGAAAATATCAATAAATCTTTCTCTCAATTTATGGATCAAACAGAGAAAGAGGTTATTGTTTGTATAGATTGTGAAAACCTAAAAAATGTTGCTTTAGGAAAAAATAGTGACAAGATAAAAACTTATAGTATAAAAGATAAAAGTGCAGATATTTATGGTGGAAATATAAAGGTTGAAGATGGAAAGATAAACTATGATGTTTATATAAAAGGGGAGTTAGTAGGTAACTATACTCTATCAGTTCCAGGAAATCACAATATACTAAACTCTCTACCAGTTATATATCTTGCAAAGAAATTTGGTGTTGAAGAGGATTATTTAGGAAAAGCTTTAACTCATTTTAAAGGATCTAAGAGAAGATATGATATTCTTTTCAATGATAAAGAGTTAGGAATAAAAGTTATAGATGACTATGCACACCACCCAACAGAGATAAAAGCTACATTACAAGGGGCACAAACTATTGAAAATGAAAAGATTACTGTAATTTTCCAACCACATCGTTACAGTAGAGTAAAATTCCTTTTAAATAGCTTTAATGATGCTTTTGTTGGAGCAGATGAGGTAATAATTTTACCTATATATGCTGCTGGAGAAAAAGATGAATTTGGTGTAACAGTAGAGGATTTAGGAAAAGTATTAAATAATAAAAAGGTTACTATAGAAAAAAATCCAGAAAAAGTAGATGAAAAAGTATTAAACTGTCCAGGACATGAAGTATTTATGTTTATGGGAGCTGGAGATATTTCTAAGATAGCACATAGAATAGCAGATAAATTAGAAGGGAAAATTAGATAATGAAAGTTTTTGAGAATTATGTGATGAAACAACATTCAAATATGAAGGTTGGAGGAGTAGCAAAAAAGTTTATAGTAGTAGAAGATAAAAATGAACTTAAAGAGATAATAGAAAATAATGAAAATATATTTCTTTTAGGAAATGGAACTAATACTCTTATAGATGATGGAAACTTAGATATGACTTTTGTTTCTACTAAAAATTTTAATGAGATAAAAGAGATTGAAAGAGGAGTTGTAGAGGTAGGAGCAGGACTTGACTTCAATAAGTTAATAGCTTTTATGAATAAAAATAATTATACAGGTTTAGAAAATCTTGCAGGGATTCCTGGAAGTGTTGGAGGACTTGTATATATGAATGGTGGAGCTTATGGAAGTGAGATTTTTGATTGTATTTCTGAAATAGAGATATTTGATGAAAATCACGAAATAAGAAGAATCAAAAAAGAGGATATAAATTTTTCATATAGACATACAGAGATACAGCAAAAAAACTGGATAATTATAAGTGCTACATTTAAGTTTCAAGATGGATTTAATCTAAAAAAAGTAATAGAGATTCAAGCATTGAGAGAGAGTAAACAACCTCTTGATCTTCCAAATCTAGGAAGTACTTTTAAAAATCCTAAGGGAGATTTCTCAGCGAGATTAATATCTGAAGCTGGTTTAAAAGGGACTATGATTGGAGGGGCTCAAATATCAGAAAAGCATCCTAATTTCATAGTAAATAGAGGAAATGCAACTTTTGAAGATATTTCAAATATTTTAAAACTTGTAAAGAAAACAATAAAAGAGAAATATGATATAGCTCTTGAAGAGGAGATTATCATAGTTAAAGGAGAACAAAGAAGATAGGGGGCTTAATTTTGAAGATAGCAGTTTTTATGGGAGGAATCTCTTCTGAAAGAGAAGTATCTTTAAATAGTGGTAAAGCAATATTAGAAAGTCTATTAAAACAAGGTTATGATGCCTATGGAGTAGATGTAAATGAAAATAATTTGATATCTGCTTTTACAGATAATGAGTATGATTTTGCATATTTAGCATTCCATGGTGGATTTGGAGAAGATGGAAGAGTACAAGGATTATTGGATATGCTAGGAAAGGCATATACAGGATCTGGAGCTACAGCAAGCGGAGTTGCTATGGATAAAATACTTACTAAAAAATTAGTTGTAGCAGCTGGAATAAAAACTCCAAAAAGTTTTGAAAATGTAAAAGAGATAGATTCATATCCAGTAGTAATAAAACCAGCTCTTGAGGGATCAAGTGTGGGAATATATTTCTGTAACAATGAAGATGAAGCTAAAAAAGCAGTGGAAGCTTTAGGAGATAAAAAGATTGTTATAGAAGAGATGATAGCAGGTGATGAACTTACTGTTGGAGTTATAAATGGTGAAGGACTTGGAGTTTTAAGAATAATACCTAAAAATGAGTTTTATGACTATGAGTCTAAATATGCTCTAGGTGGTTCAGTACATGAATATCCCGCTAAGATAGATAAAAAAGCTTATGATGAAGCTTTAAAAAATGCCGTTAAAGTTCATGAAGTTTTAGGATTAAAAGGAATTTCAAGAAGTGATTTTCTTTTAAAAGATAATGAACTATATTTCTTAGAGGTAAATACTCTACCAGGAATGACTAAAACAAGTCTTATACCAGATTTAGCAACATTAAAAGGGTATAGTTACGATGATGTTGTAAAAATTATGGTAGATACTTTTAAAAAATAGATTATAATTATAATAAGTGAGGGGATTTTTTTGGGATTTATAATAAGAACTTTCACTTTATTAGGAATAAGTTGGTTAGTTTTTTCTATTCCTTCAAAGTTTTTAACTTTAGATTATTTTAAAATAGATAAAGTAGATATAGTGGGAAATCCAAAAATATTATTATTAGAATTGACAGAACTAGGAAAGACTATTTATAATAGTAACATATGGGATTTGGATTTTTCAAAGCTGGAAAAAGAGCTTAAAAAAGATGTAAGAGTAAAAGATATAAAATTTGAGAACAATTCATTGGGAGAGCTTAAAATAATTGTAGAGGAAAAGGAATTGTCCTACTATGCTCAAGTAAAGAATAGTATCTATTTAGTAGATAGTGATGGGATAATATTTGGTACATTTAATGAGAATACCAAAAAAGATATTCCACTT
The DNA here is from genome assembly GCA_900543175.1 of uncultured Fusobacterium sp. Classification (GTDB taxonomy): domain Bacteria; phylum Fusobacteriota; class Fusobacteriia; order Fusobacteriales; family Fusobacteriaceae; genus Fusobacterium_A. The sequence goes on along the minus strand of UQQO01000016.1, from coordinate 16,706 downwards.
ATTGTTGCTGAGAAAAAAGAGGAGATCTCTCAACTAAAAAATATACTTGATCTGATAGATGGATTTCTTTTAAAAGATCTTATATCTCAAATTTATCGTAAAGATAAAGATTGTATAGAGATGATCTTGATAGATGGTACAATTATAAAAACTAATGAAAAAGTAGAGAAGGAAAAATATAAAGTTGTAGAAACACTGTATTCTGAACTAATAAAAACTAAGAAGATAGAATATATAGACTTGAGATTTAACGATTTCATAGTAAAAAGTGTAGGTGAAAAAAGCGGTGATAAGTAAGAGAGATAGTATAGTAAAAACAGCATTGGACATTGGAAATATGAAAATAAAAGCTGTCATTGGAGAACTATCTAGTGATGGATCGCAATTAAAAGTCTTAGGCTATGCAGAAGTTCCAAGTAGAGGAATGAAAAAATCTGTTATAGAAAATCCTGAGGAGCTTAGTCAGTGTATTTCATATGCTTTAGGGCAATTGAGAGATCAAACTGGCGAAAATATAGAAAAAGTATCAATAGGGATTAGTGGCGAAGCTATAAAATCAAGAACTACAAATATGAAATATCAGTTTGAAGAAAAAGAGATAAGTGAAAAAGAGGTAGAAACTCTTTTTAGAATGTCAGCTCATGAACTACTTAGTGGAAAAGAGAGAATTTTAAAGAAAGAGATATATAATATAAGAGTAAATAACTCTGGAATTATAAAAAATCCAATAGGAACTGTTGGAAAAGAGATACAGGGAGATGTTCATCTAATCTACATAGATGAAGCAGAAGTAGAAAAACTTGTAGAGGTTGTAAATAGAGCTGGAGTTGAAGTTGAGCATATGCTTTTAAATGCTTATGCCTCAGCTAAGGCAGTTTTGGATGATGAAGATAGAAGAATGGGAGTTGCTCTTATAGATATTGGAGAGGGTTCAACAGATATAATTCTATTTAAGAATGATAAGTTGATATATACAAAATCTCTTCCTTTAGGAGGAATGCACTATGTTAATGATATAAGTTATCTTTTCCAGATTTCAAAACAAGAAGCTTTTGAAATACTTTCAAAATTGAGAGATAAAGAGATTCATGATGCTCATATTTATTGTGGAACTAGTAAAAAAGTAGCTGTAGATGATATAAAAAATATTATTGATGCTAGAACAGGAGATATAATTAATTTTATAGCTCAAACAATAGAGGAATCAGGGTTTAATGGCTATTTAGGAAAAGGGTTAGTTTTAACAGGTGGAGCAGTTGTAATAGATGGTCTTCTTGATAAAATAAATAAAAAAACAGGTTATGTAGTAAGAAAAGTTCTTCCAACAGCCTTTAGAGGACTTGAAGATGTAGATTCTAGCCAAGCTACTGTAATTGGTATATTTACAGAGGTAATGGAAGATGAGTATAATAAGGTACAAGCAAAACTAAATTCACCAGAACCAGAAGTTCAAGAGAAAAAAGAAGAGGACATTGAGGAGAGTTTAGAAAATCTAGAAAAAATTCTAGAAGAAGCTCAGGAAAAAGAAAAACCTGAAAAGAAAAATGGAGTAATGAAGGGTATCAAAAGTTGGTTTTCTAATTTTATTTAATATTAAAGTAAAAAAGTAAGGGGGCGTTTTATGTTGATAGATCAAGAGCTAGTAAAGATAAAGGTATTAGGAGCAGGAGGAGCAGGGGGAAATGCAATAAATGATATGATCTCTTCTGGTGTAGGAGGAGTAGAATATATAGCAGCAAATACCGATGCTCAAGACCTTAACAAATCTTTAGCAGATGTTAGAATTCAACTTGGAGAAAAATTAACAAGAGGATTAGGAGCAGGAGCAGATCCTGAAATAGGAAGACAAGCAGCTGAAGAAGATGTAGAAAAAATTAAAAATCTTTTAGAAGAAACAGATATGCTATTTATAACAGCAGGAATGGGTGGAGGAACTGGAACAGGAGCTGCACCAGTAATAGCTAAAGTAGCTAAAGAATTGGGTGTTTTAACTGTAGCAGTTGTAACAAGACCTTTCTCTTTTGAAGGAAGAAAAAGAAAAAATAATGCAGATGTAGGAATAGAAAATTTAAAGAAAGCAGTAGATGCTCTTGTTATAATACCAAATGATAAGTTATTTGAATTACCAGATAAAACTATAACTCTTCAAAATGCTTTTAAAGAGGCAAATAATATCTTAAAAATAGGTATTAGAGGGGTTGCTGATCTAATGATAGGAAATGGACTTATCAACCTTGACTTTGCAGATATTAAAGCAACTATGTTAAATTCAGGAGTTGCTGTATTAGGATTTGGAGAAGGAGAGGGAGAAAATAGAGCAGTTAAAGCTACTGAAAAGGCATTACTATCTCCATTACTAGAAAAATCTATTCTTGGAGCAAGTAAAATACTTATTAATATTACTGGATCACCAGATATTACTCTAATGGAAGCTCAAACTATTTCTGATATGATTAGAGATGCAGCTGGAAAAACTGCTGATGATGTAATGTTTGGACTTGTAATTGATCCTGAAATAGGAGATAAAGTTCAAGTTACTATAATTGCTAATAACTTTGTAAATGAACAAGAAAAAAGCGAACCATTTATCAGTGTAGATGCTAAGAAACCTGAAACTGTAACTACAACTACTATAGATGATAGTAAGAGATCAGAACTTGATCTACCACCTTGGATAAGAAGTTCAAAAAAATAAAATAACTACTTGAAAAAACATATAAAAAATGATATAGTATGTTGTTGCCCTGCTCAAAGTCAATTGTATTTTGGGCTAAAACCATAGGGAGGAGGTAAAATAATGAAAAAATACGAAATTATGTACATCATCAACCCAACAATTTTAGAAGAAGGTAGAGATGCAGTAGTTGAGAAAGTAAACGGGATTTTAACTGCAGCTGGAGCTACAATAACTAAAAGTGAAAAATGGGGAGAAAGAAAATTAGCTTATCCTATTGATAAGAAAAAAACTGGATTCTATGTATTAGCAAATTTCGAAATCGAAGGAACTCAAATAGCTGGTGTTGAAGCTAAATTAAACATCGCTGAAGAATTACTAAGATATATCGTTGTTAAACAAGACTAATTATAAGAATTTAGGATAAATCAAAGGAGGTTAATTGAAATGGCAGAATTCAGAAGAAGAAGAGCTAAATTAAGAGTTAAAGCTGAAGAAATTGATTATAAAAATGTAGACCTTTTAAAAAGATTTGTATCTGATAAAGGAAAAATCAATCCTTCAAGAGTAACAGGAGCTAACGCTAAGTTACAAAGAAGAATAGCTAAAGCTATCAAAAGAGCTAGAAACATCGCTTTAATTCCTTACACAAGAATTGAAAAATAGTTTCTTATAGGCTAGAACATAAGTTCTAGCCTTTTTTCTTTTCCAAAATTATTGGTACTATAAACTATAATATATCTAACTAAGCTCAGTTATCTAGCACATTACTAGGTTTTGATAAAGTACCTTTGTAGTTAGCGATTATTAGTCAAGCTTAGTTATCTCATTTTATTTTAAATATCAGCTAAATTCCATGTCAAAGAATAAAGAGAGAGTAAAACTCATCTGACTATGGGGATTGCAGAAGTTCCATTTTTCCACTTCTGCATCTCAAAAATAGTAGTCGCTAAAGCTCCTCTATTTTTGGAACTTGACTTCGTCTCAAATACGTCGGAATTTTTAGCGTCAGATTTCGTAACTCTCTCTAATATTCTTCTTCAAATTCCATTTTAGCTGATATTAGGAATAACTCTAATTAAAAAAGCAGATTATCCCTAACATCAAGTTGATGTAATTTGGAAGTGAATATTAGAATCCCTCAGCGAAATGAAGTTAAGAAAATGCAACGTGTTTGAGCGAGCTTGCGAGTGAGTTTTGCATTTTCAACGGAATGAGCCTAGGGATTTTTTATTCACTGACATGGAGGCAACTTGATGTTAAAAATTATAAGTTTTGTAAACGTAGATTTAAGGATCACAGAAACTCCGTTTCTGCGTCTCAAAATTAGTAGTCGTTTGCACTCCTCTACTTTTGGAAATTATAGTTTAAGAAATGTAAGAATGGTGATTATTTTCAAAAAATAAAAAAAAGACATGCTTTTAATGAGCTGTCTTTTTTTATTAGAACTTGACTATTTGCTTAAGTGTTTAGCAAGTCTAGCACTTAGAGTAGAAGCATTAGCTTTTAATATGTTCATTACTTCAGCTTCGCTAGCTCCTCTTAAAGTTTTTAAAGTTCTTGAACAAACTTTAACTTTAACTGGAGTTCCGTTTACCATGATAGTAGTAACTTGTAGGTTTGGTTTCCATACTCTTCTAGTAAGTCTGTGAGAGTGAGAAATTTGGTTACCGCTGATGATTCCAACTCCTGTAATTTCGCATCTTTGCATTCTATGTCACCTCTTTCCTGATTGCAATTATATAACATAATCGCAAATAATTGTATCATTAAATAGGGAAAATATCAAGTTTTTTTTAAAAATATTGACAAATCTTTAAGAAAAACAGAGAATTGTGATATAATAAAATGAACGTAAATATACAATAAGGTGGTAAAAAATGAATAAGCATAGTTATACAGTGTTAGAATTTGACAAGTTAAGAGAAGAGTTAGCTAGTTATAGTGCAATAGAAGAAAACCATTATAAAATAATGAGTATGGAACCATTTAAAGATTTTAGTTCTTTAAATAGGGAACTAGACATTTTAAGAGATTTTACAGATTTTGTAAAATATGATGGTGGATTAGAAACTGCTGGAATGAGAGATATTTGTAAATTGACAAAAAAATCTCAATTAATAGGAACATATTTAGATGTTGAAGATCTATGGGATATAAATTATAACCTAAGACTTTTTAGAGTGTTTAAAAATAGATTGGAAGATTTAGGAAAGTATAGAGATTTAAAGGATAAATTTCATGATGTTCCTATGCTTAGAGCAATAGAAGATATTATCAATAAAGCTGTGGACAATAATAAAGAGATAAAAGATGATGCTTCATTAGATTTAAGAGATATTAGATTTCACAAAAAAACTCTTTCAATGAATATAAAGAGAAAATTTGATGAGCTTTTCAATGAGCCACAATTCTCTAAAGTATTCCAAGAAAAGATTATAACTGAAAGAGATGGAAGAAGTGTTGTTCCTGTAAAAGCAGATTTTAAAGGACAAATTAAAGGGATAGAACATGATAGATCTTCAAGTGGACAAACAGTATTTATTGAGCCACTATCAATAGTTGCTTTAAACAATAAAATGAGAGAATTAGAGATAAAAGAGAAAGAGGAGATCAGAAAGATCCTTTTAAGAATAACTGACTATATTAGAAATAGTAAAGATGATATAGATAAGGTTGGAGAGGCCATAATCACTCTTGATATTTTAAATGCAAGAGCAGTATATGGAATTGAGAAAAAATGTGTAGTTCCAAATATTAACAATAGAGAGGTTTTAACTTTAGTAGATGCAAGACATCCATTTATTCCTGCTGATAAAGTTGTTCCTCTAACATTTGAAATAGGAAAAGACTACAATACACTTTTAATAACAGGACCAAATACTGGGGGAAAAACAGTTGCTCTAAAAACAGCTGGACTTTTAACATTAATGGCATTGACAGGAATACCAATCCCAGCTCATGAACACTCAAGTATAGGATTCTTTACAGGGGTATTTGCTGATATAGGAGATGAGCAAAGTATAGAACAATCACTTTCATCTTTCTCAGCTCATCTAAAAAATGTTCAAGAGATACTTGAAAATGTAACTAAAGCATCTTTAGTATTGCTAGACGAGTTAGGATCAGGAACAGACCCAGCAGAAGGATCAGCTTTTGCTATGGCTGTAATAGATTATTTAAAAGATAAGAGATGTAAATCTATAATTACAACTCACTATAGTGAAGTTAAAGCTCATGGATATAATGAAGAGGGAATAGAAACAGCTTCAATGGAATTTAATGTAGAGACTCTGTCACCTACTTATAGACTTATGATAGGAATACCGGGAGAGAGTAATGCACTAACAATAGCTAGAAGATTAGGTGTATCTGAAGAGGTTATAAATAAAGCTAAGAGCTATATCAGCGATGATAATAAAAAAATAGAAAAGATGATTAGCAATATCAAAGATAAAGCTGATGAACTTGATGAGATGAAGAGACAAGTTGAGTTTTTAAAAGCAGCAGCTCAAAGAGATAAAGAGATCTTTGAAGAAAAGCTTAGAGTTATTGAAAAAGAGAAAAACGAGATATTGAAACAAGCTTATGAAAAAGCTGATATTATGATGAGAGAGATGCAATCTAAAGCAGCAGCTCTTGTAGAAAAGATTCAAAAGGAAGAGAATAAGAAAGAGGATATTAAAAATGTTCAAAAGAGCTTAAATATGCTTAGATCAGCTCTTCAAGAGGATAAGAGTAAAAATGTAGAGGTAAAACCTAAAGTTGCTAGAAAGATAGATTACAAAGTTGGAGATAGATTGTTTGTAAACAGTTTAAATCAATTTGCAAATGTAATTAAAATTAATAAGGCTAAAGAGACAGTACAAGTACAAGCTGGAATTTTAAAGATGGAAGTATCTATGGATGATGTAAAAGTTGTTCATGAGAAGAAACAAAAAGAGTATAATACATTTGTGCACAAGAAAACAACTTCTGTAAGAAATGAAATTGATTTAAGAGGAAAAATGGTTGATGAGGGAATTTTTGAACTTGAAAACTATTTAGATAGAGCAGTTATGAACTCTTATACAGAGGTATATGTAATTCATGGTAAGGGAACAGGAGCTTTAAGAGAGGGAATTTTAAACTATTTGAAAAAATGTCCATATGTAAAAGAGTATAGAATAGGAGGACATGGAGAGGGAGGACTTGGATGTACTGTGGTAACTCTAAAATAGAAAAAAAAGTAACTCTTATATTAGCAGCAGCTGGAGTAGGAAAAAGAATGGGGCTATCATATCCAAAGCAATTTTTAGAGTATAATAATAAACCTCTTTTTGTAACTCCATTAGAGGTTGCTGAAAACTCAAATATTATAGATGATATTATTATAGTTACTAATGAAGACAATATCCAATTAGTAGAGGATATTTGTAAAAAATATAGTATTACAAAAGTTAAAGAAGTAGTAGCAGGTGGAAAAGAGAGACAAAATTCTATCTATAATGCTTTGAGAAAAGATGAGAATAGTGATATTATATTAGTACAAGATGGAGTGAGACCATTTTTGAAGGAAAAATATATTGAAAAAAGTTGTGAATTGTTAGACAATGAAGGGGATTTAGTAGGAGTTGTAGTTGGAGTTCCTGTAAAGGATACAATAAAAGTTGTAGGAATTGATGGAGAGATCTTAACTACACCTAATAGATCTACTCTTGTTGCAGTTCATACGCCTCAAACTTTTAGAGGGGATATTTTAAAACAAGCTTATGAACAAGCTGAAAAAGATGGTTTCTTAGGAACTGATGATTCATCTTTAGTTGAAAGATTAGATCTTAAAGTTAAAATATTAATTGGGGATTATGATAATATAAAGATAACTACACAAGAGGATCTAAAATTCTTGTAATAGGAGGAAAAAATGAGAGTTCATATTGAACAGATGAAACCTGTATTAGGAGATAGAGAGAAAAACTTATTAAAGATGTTAGAGGCTATAGATAAAGGAATAGCCAGTGGAGAAGAGCTAATAGTTTTTCCTGAACTATGTTTAAATGGATATGTTTTAGAAGATTTAGTTTTTGAAACTGCAATAAAAGATGTTCCAGAGATTTTATTAGAAAAAAGTAGAGAGATAAGTATAATTTTTGGAGCAGTAGAGATGGGAGAGGGAGACTATCCTTACAATACACTTTTCTATCTTGAAGATGGTAAAGTTATTTATAAACATAGAAAAGTTTATCTTGCAAATTATGGAATGTTTTTTGAAGGTAGATATTTTATGAGTGGAGATAAGGTAAGAGCTTTTGATACAAAATTTGGAAGAGTGGCTATGGTACAAGGTGAAGATATGATGCATCAATCTGTACAATTTATCTTAGCTCAAGATAATGCTAAATATATCTTTGTATCAGCAGCAGCACTAGCTAGATTAGGAATTAATAAACATGATATATCTTCTCAATGGAGAGAGATTTTAAAAAGTAATTCATACTTAAATGGAGTTTATACAATATTTGCAAATAGAGTTGGAGTTGAAGATGGAATTACATTCTTTGGAAACTCTATGGCAATAGCTCCTAATGGTGAGATAATTCAAGAGGCTGACTTTATGAAAGAGGAAAGTTTAAGTTGTGAATTAAGTGATAGAAAGATAAGAGCAGCAAGAATAGCAACTCCTATATTTAAAAATGAGAATTTAGATGTAACTAAGAGAGAGATAGAAAGAATAATAAAGGAAAGAACTAACTAGAGGAGGTGGAAAAACCTATGAAAAAACTTTATGGTTTATTGGTATTGTTAATATTAATAGCAGGTGGAGTATTAGGTTTTAACTATATTTATAAAGTATCTCCAAGAGAGTTTATTTCAGAAGACAGTGTTGCAATCTATGCTCTTCAAAAGAAAATTTCTCCAGAGAAATATGCAGAGCAAGCTGAAATAGCTAAGGATTTAGGATATAAATTTGATGCTAAAAAAGCTGAAGAGATAAATAGATATATCTCTCAATTGTATGTATTAGTAGATGGAACACTTCTTACAGGAGAAGTTAATACTGCAGCAGTAGTAGATACAGGATTATGGTATCCTTTTGCTATAAAAGAGAGTACAAAGTATTTTGATAAAGATGGAGAGTTCTATAAATTAAAACCAGAATATAAACAAAAATTGATAGATACAGAGATTTTTAAGAGAGAACTTAAAGATATATATGCTATTTTTTATAGAGGACAGATAGTTCTTTCAGAAAATAAAATATTTCTTAAAAAATTTGTAGAGAAAAAAAGTTCATATAATGCTAAAATAGAAGAGATACTAGATGAAAATAAAAACAGAGACTTTGGAGTTTTAGTTTATAATAATAGCAAATATCCAGCTACTGGAATTGAAGCAGCATCAGCAACTTGGGATCTAAACAAGACTGAAGGAAAAGTAGATGTAAAAATCTATGGAATACAAGATGTATTTGCAGGCTTTGAAGTTCAACCTAAAGAGAGAAAAATTTTAAAATATGTAGATAAAAATAAATTATATATCTCTATGGAAAACTTTGAAAATTTAGAAAAGTTGATTTTCAATAAATATATATTTGGAAATAGAGAAGCTATAACAATGATGTGGCAAGGTATGTTTGGAATTACCCCTCAAGAGATCTTACAAGAGATTGATGGAGAGATTATTTTAGACTTAGAAAAAGAAAGTGCTATGATACCATTTAAAACAGATAAAAATCTTTCAAAATTACAAGATCTATTAAAAATATTTAATGAGAATGTAACTTTAAAGGGAAATGTTTTAATCTATGGACAAGATATGTTTAAAGAAAATAGTTCTCCATATGTTGTAGAGGATAAGCAATTTATTACAGGAGAGTTTGAGATCTCTGCTATTTCTAAGGCAAAAGATTTGGCAGGAGTAGAATTAAATGTAAAGGGAATAGGAAATGAGATAGATATAGAGGTTACTATCCCTTATGAAAAATTAAAAAATGAGATTAATACAATAAAGTAAGAGTAATTTAAAAATAAGGAGGATAAAATGATAAAGATATACAATACACTTAGTGGAAAAGTTGATGAATTTAAGCCTATAAAAGATGGAGAAGTGTCAATGTATGTCTGTGGACCTACTGTATATAACTATATTCACATAGGAAATGCAAGACCAGCTATCTTCTTTGATACTGTAAGAAGATATTTTGAATATAGAGGATACAAAGTAAAATATGTACAAAACTTCACTGACGTTGATGATAAGATGATAAAGAGAGCTAATGAAGAGGGAGTAGATTTAAAAGCTATTGCTGATAAATACATAAAAGCTTACTTTGAAGATACTTCAAAAGTTAACTTAAAAGAAGAGGGAATGATAAGACCTAAAGCAACTGAGCATATTGGAGATATGATTGAGATAATTCAAAACCTTATTGATAAGGGACATGCTTATGAAGCTGATGGAGATGTATATTTTGATGTTATAAGCTACAAAGATAAATATGGAGCTTTATCAAAACAAAATATAGATGATTTACAAAGTGGAGCAAGAATAGAAGTTGCAGATATAAAAAAATCTCCACTAGATTTTGCTCTTTGGAAAAAAGCTAAAGAGGGAGAACCTAGTTGGGATTCACCTTGGGGAAAAGGAAGACCAGGATGGCATATTGAATGTTCTGCAATGTCACACAAATATTTAGGAGATACATTTGATATTCATGGTGGAGGACAAGACTTAATATTTCCACACCATGAAAATGAGATAGCTCAATCTAAATGCTCTTGTGGAGGAGATTTTGCTAGATATTGGATGCACAATGGATATATCAATATCAATGGTGAAAAGATGTCTAAATCAGGAACATTTATGTTATTAAGACAAGTGTTAGAGCAATTTGAAGGAAGAGTAATAAGACTGTTTGTATTGGGAGCTCATTATAGAAAACCTATGGAATTTTCAAACTATGAGTTAAATCAAGCTAAATCATCTCTTGAAAGAATAGAAAATGCTCTTGTAAGAGCTAAAAATATTCTTGCTAATGAAGCAGTAGAAAATGGAAATGATTGTGTAGAGTTAGCAGAAGTATTAAAAACTTCAAGTGAAAAGTTTATTGCTGGAATGGATGATGACTTTAACACAGCTCAAGGACTTGGAGCTATATTTGAACTTGTAAAAGAGTTAAATAAAGCTTTAGACAGTGAAAAATTAAGTGCATTAGGAAAAGAAAATGTACAAAAAACAGTTGATTATATAGTAAATATAATGGAAGAAGTTCTAGGAATTAAATTAAAATTAGATAATGAAGTTGGAAACCTTACTTCTGAACTTGTAGAATTTATTCTTGAACTTAGAAGAGAAGCAAGAGCTGAAAAGAATTGGGGGATGTCAGATAAGATAAGAGATAGACTTGCTGAAATGGGAATAAAAATTAAAGATGGAAAGGATAAGACTACATGGAGTATGTAGATTTAAGAGAGACAAGTGGAGTAGTATTGGCATATTTAGGAGATGCTGTTTGGGAGCTATATGTAAGAAAATATTGGATTTCAAAGGGGTTAAATCTTCAAAACTTAAATAGAAAAGTAAAAGAGTGTGTCAATGCTAAGAGGCAAAGTGTACTGTATAAAGAGATTTTACCATTGCTAGAAGAAAAATATCAGCAATTAGGAAATAGAGCTAAAAATGGAAATATAAAGACTTTTCCTAAATCTTGTTCAGTGATGGAGTATAAAGAGGCAACAGCATTTGAAGCATTGATTGCAGCATTTTATACAGATAATAGAGAAGATTTAATAGAGATGGCATTAAAAAAATGTATAGAGGGTGAAGTATAGATGAAGTTATTCCCAAGTTTTAGACTTAACAGAAGTATAGGAATAGATTTAGGAACAGCTAATACACTTGTATATAGCAAGAAACATAAAAAAATAGTTTTAAATGAACCTTCAGTTGTTGCAGTTGAGAGAGAGAGTAGAAAAGTTTTGGCTGTTGGAAATGAAGCTAAAGAGATGCTTGGAAAAACTCCAGATACAATAGTTGCAGTAAAACCTTTAAGTGAAGGGGTAATAGCAGATTATGATATAACAGAAGCTATGATAAAATACTTTATTAAAAAAGTTTTTGGATCATATAATTTTATTATGCCAGAAATTATGATATGTGTGCCAATAGATGTTACAGGGGTAGAGAAAAGAGCAGTACTAGAAGCAGCAATTTCAGCAGGAGCAAAGAGAGCTTATCTTATAGAAGAAGCTAGAGCTGCTGCTCTTGGATCTGGACTTGATATAGCAGTTCCAGAGGGAAATATGATAATAGATATTGGTGGAGGATCTACAGACGTAGCTGTTATCTCATTAGGGGGAACAGTAGTAAGTAAAACAATAAGAACAGCTGGAAATAACTTTGATATTGATATTATAAAATATGTAAAGAAAACACATAACCTATTAATAGGAGATAAGACAGCTGAAGAGATAAAAATTAAGATAGGAACTGCTCTTCCATTAGAAGAGGAGGAAACTATTGCTATAAAAGGAAGAGACTTAATAATGGGGCTTCCTAAAACAGTAGAGATAAGTTCTGAAGAGGTAAGAGAGGCTATAAATGACTCTCTTATGGAGATTGTAGAGTGTGTAAAATATGTCCTTGAAAGAACTCCACCAGAACTTGCAGCTGATATTGTAGATAATGGAATAGTTATGGCAGGAGGAGGTTCATTGATAAGAAACTTCCCTGAAATGATAGCTAAACACACTAATCTAGCAGTTAGATTAGCTGAAAATCCTCTTGAAAGTGTTGTAAGAGGGGCTGGAATGGCACTTGATCAACTAAATATATTAAGAAAAATAGAAAAGGCTGAAAGATAATGATAAAAGATATTGTTTCCAATGAAGAGGTAAAAAGATTTTTTAAAAATGAATTAAAATTAAATAAGAAATCAGGGACATATCTATTCTATGGAAGTGATAGTGATCAACTTTTAGAATTTGCTCTTTATTTTTCTAAGGGACTGTGCTGTGAGACTTTAGAAGGTGATTTCTGTGATACTTGCAGTGTATGTCAAAGAATAGAAAGGTTGACATATGGAGATCTTGAAGTTGTAGAAGATGTAAATGGAATAAAAGTTGATACAGTGAGAGAGTTAGGATATAAGTCTTCATCATCTGCCTCTGAAGGTAAAAGAAAGGTATTTATCTTAAAAGAGATTCAAAAGTTAAAAAAAGAGGCTGGGAACTCTCTTTTAAAACTTATAGAGGAACCAGCGGAGAATAGTTTTTTTATTCTTTTAACAAATAGTTTAAATATTTTACCAACTATCAAATCTAGAAGTATCTTAGTTAAGATAAAGAAAAGAGATGCAGAGGAACTAGATGTAGATGAGTTTACTTACAATTTTTTTCTTGGAAATAGTAGAGATATAGAGAATTTTAAGATCAGTGATATAGATCTACAAAAAGCTGAATCTTATGAGATGATAGGTGTTCATCTTAAAAAATATGAGGAAACAGAGGATTTTAAAGAGAAAGTTTATATTTATAAATGTATAAAAGATTTTATAAATAATAGACACTATTTAGCTCAGCAGGAGAAACTTTATTTTGCTGAAGAGATTTTAAGAGGAACAAATGATAGAAATTTGCAGAGAAAAATAATAGAATATACAGTTTCAACATTGGGTAATTTAAGCGGCTTAGAAGAGAGGTTAAAACTTAAGAGTATGCTTAGATTTCCAGTAAATATAAAGCTTGTGTTGATAAATATATTTTTAAATTTATAGTAAAAAATTTGCTGTTACAAATTAACAAATCTATGTTAATTGTAGCAGCTTTTTTATTAAACTATAATTTCCAAAAGTAGTAGTCGTTTGTACTCCTCTACTTTTGGAAATTATGTCAACTTGATGTTAGGGATAACTTAACTTGACTAATAATCGCTAAATGCAAAGATACTTTGCCAAAACCTAGCAGTATGCTAGATAACTGAGCTTAGTTAGATATATTATAGTTCAGTTAAATAAAAATAATATTTTTATAAAATTTAATTTTTTTAGATATTTTAAGCAAAATAGAGAATAATAAAATAAATAGATATATTTAATTATAAATAGATATATTCTAAATTGCTTTATTATGTAAAATAGGGTATTATAATGAAGCACAGTTAAAGAAATGGTCGCATAGCTCAGTTGGGAGAGCACCTGCCTTACAAGCAGGGGGTCACAGGTTCAAGTCCTGTTGTGACCACCATAAATGTGGGGGCGTAGCTCAGTTGGTTAGAGCGCCTGCCTGTCACGCAGGAGGTCGCGAGTTCGACCCTCGTCGCTCCCGCCATTAAATTTCTACTGACTGTTGATGCCCAGATAGCTCAGTCGGTAGAGCAGGGGACTGAAAATCCCCGTGTCGGTGGTTCGATTCCGCCTCTGGGCACCATATAAATATATGGCGACGTCGCCAAGCGGTAAGGCAGAGGTCTGCAAAATCTCCATCACCAGTTCAAATCTGGTCGTCGCCTCCATTTGAGGTTAAAACAGCTAACTAGCTGTTTTTTTATTGCGAAGTTCATAATTATTAGACTCCCAAGTCAATATTGTAGAAGCAACTTAATAAATTAAGTTGCTTTTTTATATTTTCCGAGAGATAATAAATACATAGATGTTTGAGAGGTGAAAATTATGGAAAAAGAGCCTAAAATCGTAGTAATTGGTGGGGGAAGTGGAATATCAGTAGTTCTTAGAGGACTAAAATATCTTCCTGTTGATTTGACAGCAATAGTTACAGTTGCTGATGATGGAGGGAGCAGTGGTTTTTTAAGAAAAGAGTTTGATATGCCAGCACCAGGAGATTTAAGAAATGTAATGGTAGCTCTAAGTAATGTTGAGCCATTGACTGAAGAGGTATTTCAATATAGATTTAAAGAAGATAGCTTTATAGGAGGACACCCTTTAGGGAATCTTTTAATAATAGCTATGAAAGAGTTAACTGGAGATATAAGGACAGCAGTAGATAGATTGAGAAAACTTTTTAATATAAAAGGGAAGATTCTTCCAGCAACAACAGAGAAAGTTATTTTGATGGCAGAAAAAGAGAACGGAAAGATTGTTGAAGGGGAATCTCATATTCCTGTTATAGGGGAAAAAATAAAAAGAGTTTATTATAAAGATGAGGTTGAAGCACCAGAGGAAAATTTAAAAGCTTTAGAAGAGGCAGATCTTATTATTTTTGGAATAGGAAGTTTATATACAAGTATAATTCCAAATCTTTTATTAAAAGGGATAAAGGAGAGTTTGAAAAAAAGTAAAGCTAAAAAAATATATATCTGTAATGCTATGCAACAACCAGGGGAAACAGATGGGTACACAGTTTCAGATCATATAAAAGCAATTAATGACAATATTGGTGAAGGGATTATTGATAGTGTTATTGTTGATCCTAGAGATATTCCAAAGGACATATTGGAAAGATATAAAAGTATGAATAGTGACAAAGTTGAATTGGATAGAGAAAAGATAAAAGAATATAATGTAGAATTGATAGAAAGAGATATTTTAGAGATAGATCCTAAGGGAATGGTAAGACATCATCCTTATAAACTATCAGCTATTATCTATTCGTTAATTGATAATTGGAGGGAATTTTATGTATAAACATGTTTTTGGTCCTGTACCCTCAAGAAGATTGGGAGTTTCTTTAGGAGTGGATCTTGTAAAGCCAAAAAGTTGTAATATGAACTGTGTTTTTTGTGAGTGTGGAGCTACACCGAAACTTTCAACAAAAAGAGAGAGTTTTAAAGATATTAAAGAGGTAGAGGAGGAATTGAAATCTGTTTTAAAGGATATAACACCAGATTATATAACTTTCTCTGGAAGTGGAGAGCCAACTTTAAGTAAGGATCTTGGAAAAATAATAAAATGGATAAAAGCTAATACAGATGTGAAAGTTTGCTTAATTACAAATGGGTTACTTTTAAAAGAGAATGAGGTAATAGAGGAGATACTAGATGTAGATCTTATTATTCCAACATTGAATAGTGTAAATAATGAAGTTTTTCATAAGATAAATAGACCAGCAGAAAATATAGATGTAGCTATGGTAATGGAAGGTTTAAAAAAACTTTCTGCTAGTAGTTATAAAGGGAAAATTTATCTTGAAACTTTTATTATAGAGGGGCTTACAGATAGAAAAGAGGATATAGAAAAAATGGCTAGTTTCTTACAAGAGATAAGATTTGATAAACTTCAACTTAACTCTTTAGCTAGAAGAGGAGCAGAAAGTTGGGTAAAGCCAGCATCTCTAGAATGTTTAAAAAATGTTGAGAAAATTTTTCATGAAAATGGAATAAAAAATATTGAGATTGTAAAAGAGATGAAAGAGATAGAAAAAAAATTAGATATAAAAAAAGATCTTTTGGAAAATATGAAGGCTAAAAGAGCATATAGTGAAGAGGAAATTGAAAAAATTTTTAAAAAATAATCTATGGAAATATATTGAAAATATTAGGTTTATAATATAGTGAAAAAATTTTTTAAAAAAATTTAAAAAAAGTGTTTGACAAAAAATGTAAAATATTGTATTATAACTAATGTCCGAGAGAGACAAGGACAAAACAAAGAAATATGAATGCCGCTTTAGCTCATCTGGTAGAGCAACTGACTTGTAATCAGTAGGTGATTGGTTCGATTCCGATAAGCGGCACCATAGATGCCCCGTTCGTTCAGTGGTAAGGACATCAGATTTTCACTCTGGAAACAGGGGTTCGATTCCCCTACGGGGTACCACTAAAACTTAATAATCGGTGAGGTTCCCGAGTGGCCAAAGGGATCAGACTGTAAATCTGACGGCTCTGCCTTCGAAGGTTCGAATCCTTCCCTCACCACCATTTATTACTACACAGGAATGCTAAAGCACAACGTGTGGATTTTTTTTTAATAAATAAGTAAAATTATAAAAATAACATTTAAGAATTATCTTTGGAGGTATCTAAAAAATGGCTAAAGAAAAATTTGAAAGAAGCAAACCCCATGTAAACATCGGGACAATCGGACACGTTGACCACGGAA
>UQQO01000015.1 GCA_900543175.1 uncultured Fusobacterium sp. | reverse complement strand
ATATTCTCTAGTGAATTACGGCTTTAGTTGATATTGGGATAAAATTTTGCTTTTTTATAATATTTATAGGTAATAGGTGATTAGTTACTATAAAACAAAAGAGAGTTAAAAACTCTCTCTTATCCCTCTTTTATTACTCTTTCAATATATCTTTTTATTGTATTTAAATAGATATTTTTCGATTTAGCTTTCATGGTAAGTAGGAAGTTAACATCTATTCCCTCCTCTTGTGAACAAAGTTTTAGAGCTTGCTCCTCTATCTTTAATTTTTCAAACTCATCATACTCATTAAACTCTGCCATAAGATCCTTTGAAATATCTGTTCCAGATATAATATCCTTTATACTGTTTATTACTGGCTTCTTTACACCTCTTCTAGCTTGATTTATCTTTTTCTTGCTCTTTAATCCCTTCTCTTTAACTATATTGTTAAACAAAGTTAAATTTTGCTTGTTATTTGCATTTTCATCTAAAGATATATTTTTTAAAACCCCATTGATATATTGAACTAAAGTTGTCTTGATATTTCCATTTAAATTTTTATATAAGATATTTAATACTTCGATTGCTAATGCTTCTCCATCCTCTCTAAATATCTTTTTAATCTTAGTATCTGTTCTCTTATCCCAAGCTCTTTGAACGTAAATATTTCTTTTAGCCTTTTGTACCTTTTCTATAACACTCTCTGGAAGCTCAACACTATTATCTTTTGCTTTAGAAGTTGATTTTTTAGTACTCTTCGTTACCTTTTGAGCCTCTTTTACCACTTCAATTACTTCAGCCTCTTCAACTTCAAGATTTCTCTCTACAGGAATTGCTAAAACTTTTTTACTACCCTTATTTTCAATAAAAGATGAAACGTGGCACTCCCCATCTTTATCCTTATTGAAGATATAGTTTATATAATAGTTATCCTCTTCCTTGATATACTCTGAATCATATTTTAAGATATATCCCATTTCAACAAGCACATCAAAAGCTTTTTCTATTCTTTTTAAAACTTGTTTTAATCTACATAAAATATATTGCTTAACCTCTCCATTTTTATTTTTTCTTTCTGTAATTTGTTCTGTTTTTAAAGGTATTATGGCCGCGAGCGTACGAACATTTATCCTTCCATCCATACTCTCATATCTAATTTTACTAATATACTTATAGATTCTTCCTGCTATTGGATCTTTTGTCAATATCTCCAAAAGTGATCTTGAATTATATTTAATATATCTCTTATCCTTTATCTTTTGTCTAATATTTTTATTTAGAGTAACTCTATAATAGATCTTTTTACCCTTTTTCAATTTTTGATATGTTAAAAGTTTAAATTCCTCATCTTCAAACTTATATTTTCCAAGCTTTGTATGATTTGAAACAATAAATTGATACTCAGTATTTTTAAGGTTTTTTAAAGCTTGTTCAACCTTTGTGTAATAAGTTCTATTCATCTTATTTCCTAAAAAACTAACTATAAAATCTGAAATCTCAAACTCTATATACTCATCTGAATCATCAATCTCTCTTTTAACCTCATACATTGAAATCAAATATGTATATATCTTCTCTTCAAAAGTTGAAGGTTGAAATACCTTGTCACTATTATCTTTAGCAACTAAGGTACAATACATTGTAACTCCCAAATCTTCAAAGGAGTATTGAAAGTTAACTCTTTTATTTTGCTTTTGAGGTGTAAAAAATGGAAAAACTATCATCTCTACAGGGATATTTATTACATTCTCTTTCAGATTTAAAAAGTTTCCAGTCTCCTTTATAACAACCTCTTTCACTTCAATATCTGGAACAGAACTTAATTTAATCTCAACATTTTTAATATCTTCAACTAGAGATCCACTTTGAGAGATTTGATAACTATCTAATATATCAATATCTTCTTCTAAATTTTCCTCTTTTTTCATTTTCTCACTCCTTTTATATGATTTAAAGAATATTATAAATTAAAATTTATATGTATATAAACAAAAATAAACACCTTCTCAAATGTATATTAACAAAAATAATTTAATTAATATATATCTTCTTTTCATTTCTCTATAAATCCAATATTAATGGGATCTTTTTAAATTTTTCACTCTTCAAATATAATATAAAAAACTTTTAATAATTCAATTATTTCTTTAAGATACCTTGATTTTATTGAATTTATATTATATTCTGCTATAATGTATATAAACAATAATATATTGTGGATTTTTATTCTATCATAAAAATCAAATAAAATAAAGGATTAAAATGTATATATACATTAATATTTTTTCCTAACACTTAGAAATACTATATTTTTAATTATGTATATGAATAATAATATTTTTTGTTTTTCCTAAAGTGGCTATATTAAAGGAGTTTTGAAAATATGTTTTTTCTAAAGTCCCAAAATACTTAGGTTTACATTATGTATATAAATAATAATAAAATTAAATTTTTTTTTGCAAAAGTTTCTAATAAAATCAAGGGTTAGTTTTAGTTTAAATTTTTAACTTAGTCTTTACATTAGACATTAAACAAAAAAACAACTATAGCTTTATTTTTTTGTTCTCCTTTAATTTTATTCTCATATAAAAATAAAACTTAATAAATTCTAATCTTCTTGTAAAATTTATTTCAAGTAAATACAAATTATAATCTTAAAATCATTTAATATAAAAATCATAGATTAATTTATAAATAACTAAATAATAGAGAAAATAATATGTATATTCATATAAATAAAAAATTGAAATAACATAAAAATTTATAGAATTTTATTAAATTTTCCAATAATTACTTGACAAAATAAGAAATTTCCTTTAAAATTACTATCTGAAATATAGAATTTTTTTGGAGGTGAAAATAATGAAAAGAACATACCAACCTAATAAAGCAAAAAGAAA
Organism: uncultured Fusobacterium sp.; assembly: GCA_900543175.1. GTDB lineage: Bacteria > Fusobacteriota > Fusobacteriia > Fusobacteriales > Fusobacteriaceae > Fusobacterium_A. Next base: position 23,760 of record UQQO01000015.1, on the reverse strand, counting down.
GAAAGATCATGGGTTCAGAGCTAGAATGGCTACTAAAAACGGTAGAAAAGTTTTAAAAAGAAGAAGAGCTAGAGGTAGACAACAATTATCAGCATAGAACCCGGTGTTTTAAATCACCGGGTTTTTACAAGAAATAGTATTGTAAAAAATAATTCAAAATTGTTGGGAGTTTTATAACTATGAATAATTTAAAAAAAGACAGAGAGTTTCAACTAATCTATAATTCGGGAAGAAAAAGTTTTGGTTATTACTCTCTTATTTTTTTTAAAAAGAATGATCAAAACTTAAAAAGATGCGGTTTTGTAGTAAGTAAAAAAACTGGAAATGCTGTTTGTAGGAATAGATTGAAAAGACTATTCAGGGAATATTATCGTAAATATGAAGAGCAAATAAAAGATAATTATGATATAATATTTGTGGCAAAAAGAAATGCTGGAGAAAAAGTTAAAACTTTAAAATATCAAGATATAGAAAAAGATCTTTTAAAAGTTATGAATCATAATAAGCTTTTCAAAAATCAAGGAAAATAAACTATGAAAAAAATTATACTTTTATTAATTAGATTTTATCAAAAGTATATATCAATATTTTTGGGAAAAAACTGCAGGTTTATTCCCACATGTTCGGCATACACATATGAAGCTATTGAGAGATTTGGAGTCTTAAAAGGGGGATTTTTAGGTATAAAAAGGATATTAAAATGTCATCCTTGGCATCCTGGAGGATTTGATCCAGTCCCTAAAAAAAATAAAAATATTCAGGAGGATAAATGAGTTATATTTATGGTTTGTTAAAAACTGCTATTGAAACATTACTATTAATGGTTTATAAGGTAACAGGAAACTTTGGAATTGCTATAATTGGAGCTACTATTATAATAAAAATTATTCTTCTTCCACTTACTTTAAAACAAGATAAGTCTATGAAGAATATGAAAAAATTACAACCTGAAATGGAAAAAATAAAAGAGCAATATAAAAATGATCCTAAAATGCAACAACAAAAAACAATGGAGTTATATCAAAAACATAAAGTTAACCCTGCTGGAGGATGTTTACCACTACTTATTCAACTTCCTATTTTATGGGCATTATTTGGAGTTTTAAGAGGGGATATCGTTCCTCAAGAGATGTTTTTATGGATGGATCTTGTAAAACCAGATCCTTATTATATTCTTCCTGTTTTAAATGGAGTTGTTTCTTTTGTTCAACAAAAGGTAATGGGATCATCAGACAACCCTCAAATGAAGAATATGATGTACATGTTCCCTATTATGATGGTATTTATCTCTTATAAAATGCCTGCTGGATTACAAATCTATTGGCTAACATCAAGTTTAGCTGGAGTTATCCAACAATATCTAATTATGAAAAAAGGAGATTAATTAAAATGAGTAATGTTATAGAAATCAAAGCTATGAGCAAAGAACAAGCTATAACTAGGGCTTTAAAGAGAATGGAGGCAACTCCAGATCAAATAGTTAAAGTAGTTGAAAAACAAAAAAGTCGTTCATTTATCTTTGGACTATTTGAAAAAGAGGGAGTTTATGAGATAGAGATTTCAAAAGAGGTTGTAAAAAAAGAAGAAGAAAAAGTTCAACATACTCAAGGTGAAGAGAAAAGAGAAGTTCCTAAAAAGAAAGAGGTTAAGGAACATAGAGAAAATCATAAAGAGAAAACTCATACAGAACATAAAAAAGAGCAACCAGTTGTTGAGTCTGTGGATAATTCAAAGGTTGTAGAAGCTAAAGCTAAAGAATTATTAGAGTATATTGGATTGAATTTAAGAGTAGATGTAAATAAGATCCATGAAAGAACTTATTTAGTGAATCTTTATGGAGAGGATAATGGAATAATCATTGGAAAGAAAGGGAAAACTTTAAATAGTTTTGAATACCTTTTAAACTCTCTATTGAAAGATTATAGAATAGAAGTTGATGTTGAGGGATTTAAAGAGAAGAGAAATGAAACTTTAAGAGAGCTTGGAAAGAAAATGGCAGAGAAAGCTTTAAAATCAAATAAAGCTGTTAGATTAAACCCTATGCCACCAAGAGAGAGAAAAGTTATTCATGAGATTGTTAATAAATACCCTGAATTAGATACTTTTAGTGAAGGAAGAGATCCAAAAAGATATATTGTTATTAAAAGAAAAAAATAAGGAGGAGCCATGCTTTTTGATACAATAGCGGCTATCTCTACACCTCGTGGAGAAGGTGGAATTGGAATAGTAAGAATATCTGGGAATAATGCACTAGATATACTTGAAAAAATATTTAAACCTAAGTCTGGAAAAGCTATAAAAGGACTAAGAAATTATAGTATTAACTATGGTCATATTTTTGATGGTAAGACTTTAGTGGATGAAGTACTAGTATCTATTATGAAAGCTCCTAATACTTATACAAGAGAGGACATTGTAGAGATAAATTGCCATGGAGGTTTTGTAATAACTGAGAAGGTGCTTGAAGTAGTTTTGAAAAATGGAGCAAGAATTGCTGAAATTGGAGAATTTACTAGAAGAGCATTTTTAAATGGAAGAATAGATTTAACACAAGCTGAAGCTGTAATAGATTTGATACATGGAAAGACGGAAAAATCAGTTTCTCTATCTTTAAATCAATTGAGAGGAGATCTAAAAGAGCAGATAGAGCATCTTAAAAAGTTAGTTTTAGATGTTGCAGCTCATATCAATGTTGTTTTAGATTATCCAGAAGAGGGAATTGATGATCCTTTACCAGAGCATTTAGTGGAAAATCTTCAAGAGGTATTGGATACAACAGATAGATTAATAAGATCTTATGACAAAGGTAAGATGATAAAAGAGGGAATAAAGACAGCTATAGTAGGTAAGCCAAATGTTGGGAAATCTAGTATATTGAACTCTGTTTTAAAGGAAGAGAGAGCTATTGTAACTCATGTAGCTGGAACAACTAGAGATATAATTGAAGAGATTGTAAATCTTAAAGGGATTCCTTTGGTGTTAGTTGATACTGCTGGAATTAGAAAAACAGATGATTTAGTAGAAAATATAGGTGTTGAGAAATCTAAGAAATTGATTGAAAGTGCAGATCTTATTCTTTTTGTTGTTGATGGTTCAAGACCTTTAGATGAAGAGGATATGAAGATACATGAAGCTATAAAAGCTGAAAAGGTTATTGGAATCTTGAATAAGATAGATATTAAAGAGGACATTGACCTATCACCTTTAACTAAGATAAGTAAATGGTTAGAGATTTCAGCTATAAAAAATCAAGGAATAGATGAGATGGAAGAGGAGATCTATCGTCATATTATTGATGAAAATATTGAAGATAGTTCTCAAAAGATAACAATTACAAATGTAAGACATAAGTCAGCTTTAGAGAAAACTAAACAATCTATTGAGAATATATTTGAAACAATAGAGAGTGGACTTCCTATGGATCTTATGGCTGTAGATATTAAAGGAGCTTTAGATTCATTGTCAGAGGTAACTGGAGAGATCTCTAGTGAAGATCTATTAGATCATATATTTAGTAACTTCTGTGTAGGAAAATAAAAAATAAGAGTGATTCATTTTGTGGGTCACTCTTTTCTTGCTTTTAAATATTGAAATTTGGAGGATAAAGAATGAAAAAATATGAAGTTATAGTTGTAGGAGGTGGGCATGGAGGTGTTGAAGCTAGTTTAGCAGCAGCTAGATTAGGAAAGAAAACAGCTATGTTTACTCTTTATTTAGATACAATAGCAATGATGTCATGTAATCCTTCTATTGGAGGACCTGGAAAAAGTAACTTAGTAGCTGAGATGGATATTCTTGGTGGAGAGATGGGGAGACATACAGATAGATTTAATCTTCAGTTAAAGCATCTAAATGAAAGTAAAGGTCCAGCAGCAAGAATTACAAGGGGACAAGCAGATAAATATCTATATAGAACAGAGATGAGAAAACTTTTAGAACATACTGATAATCTTGAATTGATACAAGATTGTGTAGATGAGATAATAGTTGAAGATGGAAAAGTAAAGGGGATTATAACAAGACTTGGAATAGAATATTATGCTGATACAGTAGTTTTAGCAACAGGAACTTTCTTAAAAGGGAAGATAGTTATTGGAGATGTTGCTTATTCAGCAGGTAGACAGGGAGAAAATTCAGCAGAGAAACTATCTGATAGTCTAAGAGAGCATGGAATTACAATTGAGAGATACCAAACTGCAACTCCACCAAGACTTGATAGAAGAAGTATAGATTTTAGCAAGATGAAAGAGTTAAGAGGTGAGGAACACCCTAGATATTTCTCAATTTTTACTGAAAAAGAGAGAAATAATACAGTTCCAACTTGGCTTACTTACACTACAGAAAAGACAATTGAAGTGGCTAAAGAGATGTTGCAATATTCTCCAATAGTAAGTGGAATTATTAAAACTCATGGACCTAGACACTGTCCATCTTTAGATAGAAAGGTTATAAACTTCCCAGATAAAACAAATCACCAAATATTCTTAGAGTTAGAGTCAGCTGATTCAGAAGAAGTTTATGTAAATGGACTTACAACAGCTATGCCACCTTTTGCTCAAGAGGCTATGATGAGAACAATAGCAGGGCTTGAAAATGCAAGGGTAATGAGATATGGATATGCTGTTGAGTATGATTATGCTCCAGCATCACAACTTTATCCAAGCTTAGAGAGTAAAAAGATAGAGGGGCTTTTCTTTGCTGGGCAGATAAATGGAACTTCAGGTTATGAAGAAGCAGCTTGTCAAGGATTTATAGCAGGGGTTAATGCTGCAAGAAAAGTTGATAATAAAGAGCCTGTTATCATTGACAGAAGTGAAGGATATATAGGGGTATTGATTGATGATATCATTCATAAGAAGACACCAGAGCCTTATAGAGTCCTTCCATCAAGATCTGAGTATAGATTAACACTAAGATTTGACAACGCCTTTATGAGACTATTTAAGAAGGCTAAAGAGATAGGAATCTTGTCTAAAGAGAGAATTGATTATTTAGAAAAAGCTATTGAAACAGTTAATAGTGAAATAGCTAGATTAAAAGAGATCAGTGTGCCAATGGTGCAAGCTAATGCTTTACTAGAATCTTTAGGATCTACTCAAAAATTAACTAAAGGGGTAAAAATAGGGGATCTTTTAAAGATAAAAGAGGTTACTTATGATAGTTTAAAAGCTATTGTTGAGATAGAAGATTATCCTGAATTTATAAAGAATCAGATAGAAACAATGATAAAATATGAGATCTTTATAGAGAGAGAAAATGAACAGATAAAAAGATTTAAAGAGTTAGAAGAGATGAAAATACCAGTTGATTTTGATTTTTCACAAGTTAAGGGAATTTCAAATATAGCTAGAAGTGGAATGGAAGAGATAAAACCTCTATCTATTGGAGAAGCTTCAAGAATTAGTGGAGTTACAGGAAATGATATAGCTCTTCTAATCGGATATCTAAAATAGTAATTAAGATAGTTATTAATGTGTATATGAACATTAATAACTATTTTTTTCTTTATTCTTTTTTACAAAAAGTATATAAAAGTTGATATGTATATAATCAAAAATAAGATTTTATTTTTTGCCATATACATAAGTTTAAATAAAAAAGAAGCTGCTAAAATAGCAGCTCCTAGAATTTTATTTTTTGTCATATACATATTATTTTTTATAAACTTGATAAAGGATATGAGTACTTTCTGGATGAGGTACAAATCCTTCAACATTTTTTTGCATTCCTGTAATATCATCAGGATAGATTAAAGAGAAGAAAGGTAACTCCTCTTGAATAATATTTTGAAGTTCTTTATAGTATTCAATTCTGTCAGCTGGAACTGTACTTTCTCTAGCTTTATCCAATAGTTCATCAACTCTCTTATTTACAAAGAAAGTTCTGTTTCCTGCTCCACCAAGGTTTTTAGAGTGGAATAGTGCATAAAGAGCAGAGTCAGAGTCAGCACTAGAAGACCAACCAAGAATAAACATCTCATGTTCTCCATTTGCAACTCTGTCAAGGTAAGAACCCCATTCAAGAATCTCAATTTGAACATCTATTCCAATTTGTTTAAGTTGATCTTGAAGGATAACAGCAGTATCTTTTCTAACACTTTTGTCATTAGTCCAAATTTTAGTTTTGAAACCATTTGGATATCCAGCTTTAGCAAGAAGTTCTTTAGCTTTTTCTATATTTTGAGTATATAATTTAGAATCTTTATTATATCCAAAAACATATGGTGATACAGGGGAATTAGCTTTTTTTGCTGCACCTAAGAACACAGCCCCAATGATATCATCAACATTAGTAGCATATGCTATAGCTTGTCTAACCTCTTTCTTATCGAAAGGAGATTTTTTAGTATTAAATCCAAGATAAGTAATACTCATAGCAGAGTTTTGAGCTAATTTAAGATTTGGATTGCTTTTTACCATTTCAACGTCAATAGGATCTACGTCATAGGCAATATCTGCTTCACCAGTTTCAAGGGCGATAGTTCTATTAGTTCCTTCAGGAACAACTTTAAATGTAAGTGTATCTGAAGCTGCTTTTCCTTTGTAATAATCAGGGTTAGCTTTTAAAACTATTCTATCTCCAGAAGTCCAAGATTGGAATACAAAAGGTCCTGTTCCAACTGGATGTTGTCCATAGTCAGCTCCTCTCTCTTTAACAGCTTTCTCATTCATAATTCCTGCACCAATGTGAGCTAGGTAATTTACTAGAGGTCCATAAGGTTTTTTAGTTGTGATTCTAACAGTATAATCATCAATAGCTTCAACCTTATCTATATCAGAAAAATATGCTATTAAACTTGGAGCTTCCTTAGCTCTATTTAAACTAAAAACAACGTCCTTAGCAGAGAAAGGCTCTCCATTGTGGAATTTTACATTTTTTCTTAATTTTAGTTCAAGAGTAAGTGGATCTATCTGTTTCCAACTTTCAGCAAGTCCAGGAACTAAATTCATATCTTTATCTTTTTCAATAAGCCTATCGTAAATATTTAAAGTAACTCTATGTGTAGGTACGTCATTTGAAACTTGAGGATCTAAACTTTTAGCATCAGAGTTTTGTACAACAATTAAATCAGAAGCTAAAAGGTTAAAACTTGAAACTGATAGTAAAAGTGCAGTAGCTAAACTAAAAAATCTCTTTTTCATAAATAATCCCCCTATAAAGTTAAATATAAAATTTATTTTCATTTTTTTAAAAAATAATATTTTTTTTTCATTTTGTAAAGAGATATTTTTAATAATTTAAAAATTTCTAAAAAAGATTTAAACAAGATATTGTTATAAAGATTTTTTACTAGGAAAAGTTTAAAATAAAGGGTAGAATATAGAAGAGGTGGGAAATAGATGTTAAGTGAATATAGGGGAAGGATACCTTTTTATTTAAAAAATTTAAAAGAAAATATAGTTTATCTTTGCTCATCAAATAAAAATATTGAGGATTATTACAATACTCTTGCTGATTTTTATGATGGGAAGATTTTAAAAATAGAGAGTAGTTCTGATAGAGATGAGATAGAGAAAATAAATTATGATCTCTTAGAACTTTTAAAATCTAAGAAAAAATATATTATTTTAATCTCTCTGGAAGGATTTTTAAGAGATTACTATTTTGAGGGAGAAAAAATAGTTTTTCAAAAAGATAGAGATATGTCTTTAAAAAAGATTCAAGAGATTCTTATAAAAAATAGCTATGAAAAAACATATATGCTAGAAAAAAGAATGCAATATAGTCTGAGGGGGGATATATTGGATATTTTTCCAAAGAATGGAGATTATCCAATAAGAGTAGAATTTTTTGGAGTTAATGTTGAGAGAATAACTTATTTTGATATAGAAACACAGAAAAGTATTGAGTCTTTAGATAGAATTGATATGTATATGAATAATAATAAAAACTCTCAAATAGATTTTTATAAGCTTATAAATTTATCTGAAAATAGGATAATTTTTGAAAATAGAGAGATTCTTCAATATAAGTTGGAAGAGATAATTTTAAGAGATAGAGAGAGTGAGGAAAAATTTAGAGAGAGGTTTTCTCAGTTGGATATAATTGGTGAGGAGCTGACTTTAAAAAGATTTAGTGAAGATGAGATAAGAAAATTTGAAGATTATGAAAATATAAAAAAATTAAGTAAAAAAGAGAAAATCTTAGTAATTTCAGAGGAGAGTAAGAGATATCAAGAGATATTTAAAGGATATCCCATAGAGTTTCAACACTATCCACATTATGAGGGGTATAGAGATGAAAAATCTCTTGTTTTAACTGATAGAGAGTTAAAGGGAATAAAAGTTAAAAGAGAGACAAAAGAGAAGATAAAATTAAGGTATAAAGATGTTTCTCAAATAAGAGAGAATGATTATATAATCCATGAAAATTATGGAGTTGGAATCTATTTAGGAATTGAAACAATAGATGGACAAGATTATCTCAAGATAAAATATGCTGATGAAGATAAACTTTTTGTTCCAGTTGAAGGGATTAATAAAATTGAAAGATATATTTCAACTGATGGTGTAGTTCCAGAGATTTATCAATTAGGTAGGCGAGGATTTAAAAGAAAAAGAGAGAAATTACAAGAGGAGATGTTAATTTTTGCTAAAGAGATAATTGAGATTCAAGCAAGAAGAGCATATGAAAAGGGATATAAATTTTCTCATGATACAGTTTGGCAAGAGGAGTTTGAAGAGAGTTTTCCATATAGAGAAACACCTTCTCAATTAAAAGCTATTGAGGATGTAAAACATGATATGGAATCTGATAGGGTAATGGATAGAGTTATCTGTGGAGATGTGGGATATGGAAAGACAGAGATAGCTATTAGAGCAGCTTTTAAAGCCTCAGTTGATGGAAAACAGGTAGCTTTGATGGTGCCTACAACAGTTTTAGCTCAACAACATTTTGAAAGATTTAGTGAAAGGTTTAAAAACTATCCAATAACTATTGAACTGTTAAGTAGATTGAAAACAGGTAAAGAGCAAAAAGAGGTACTGAATAGAATAGAGGCAGGAACTGTGGATATAGTTATTGGAACTCATAGAATATTATCTTCAGATGTAAAATTCAGAGATTTAGGATTAGTGATAATTGATGAGGAGCAAAAATTTGGTGTTAAGGCTAAGGAACAGCTAAAAAAGATAAAAAATAGAATAGATATGATAACTTTAACAGCAACACCTATACCTAGAACATTGAATTTGTCACTATTAGGAATAAGAGATCTATCAGTAATTGATACTCCACCAGAGGGAAGAAAACCTATTGAAACAATTTTTATTGAAAAGGATAATAAAAAATTAAAAGATATTATAATGGAAGAGATAGCTAGAGAGGGGCAGGTATTTTATATCTTTAACTCTGTAAAAAATATAGCTAAAAAAACAGATGAATTAAGAAAAATTCTTCCTAACTATCTAAAACTTGATTTTATCCATGGGCAAATGACTCCAAAAGAGATAAAAAATAAGATAAAAGAGTTTGAAAATGCTGATATAGATATTTTAGTTTCAACTACAATAATAGAGAATGGTATAGATATAGAAAATGCCAATACAATGATAATAGAGGGAACAGATAGATTGGGACTCTCTCAAATCTATCAGTTGAGAGGTAGAATTGGAAGAGGAAATAGAAAGGGATATTGTTATCTTTTAACTAAGGAGGCTCAAAGTAAAAAATCTAAAGAGAGAGAGGAATCTATTAAAAACTTAGGAGATAGTGGTGGAGGATTACAACTTTCCCTTGAAGATATGAGAATTAGAGGAGCTGGAGAGATTTTAGGAGAGAAACAGCATGGAGCTTTAGAAACTTTTGGATATAATCTCTATATAAAAATGTTAAATGAAGAGATTGCTAGATTAAAAGGAGAAAAAAGAATAGAGGATATAAATCTTGAGATAAAATTAAATATAGATGCCTTTATTCCAGATGATTATATAGAAAAAGAGGAAAAGTTAAAAATTTATAGAAGAGCAGCAGAGTTGAGAGAGAAAATTCAATTAGATGAACTAATTACAGAAATTAGAGATAGATTTGGTGAGATGCCTAAAGAGGTAAAAAATTTCTTCTATTATCTAAATATAAAATTAAAAGCAAAGGATTTAGGAATTGCAATAATAAGAGAAGAGGAGAATGGATTCTTTATTAAATTTAATAGAGAAAGAGTAAATATAGAGAAGATAACAGAGATGATGTTTACAGGAAAACTCCAATACTTATCAGAAGATGAGGCTATAAAATATAAGGGTAGTATTATGGGATTTTTTAATGAATATGAGGGAGTGATATAATGAAAGAGTTTGATAGACTTGTAGAAATAATAAAGATTTTGAGAGGAGAAGGAGGTTGTCCTTGGGATAGAGAGCAAACTCTTGAAACTTTAAAACCTTGTTTGATGGAGGAAACTTGTGAAGTTCTTGAAGCTATGGACAAAGGTGGAGATGAATTAAAAGGTGAACTTGGAGATCTTTTGATGAATGTTGTTTTTCAAGCTGATATCTGTGAAGATGAAGGAAAATTCAATATTGAAGATGTGGCTAGAGGAATAAATGAGAAGATGATTAGGAGACATCCTCATGTTTTTAAAGAGAAAGATAGTGGAATAACTTCAGATGAAGTTTTAGTTAATTGGGAAGAGATTAAGAAAAGCGAAAAGGAACATGAAAATAGAAAATCAGCATTAGATGGAGTACCTATATATTTACCAGCTTTAGCAAAGGCTGAAAAAATTCAGAAGAAAGCAGCAAAAGTTGGATTTGATTGGGATAATATAGCTGATGTAATGGGAAAAGTTGAAGAGGAACTTGGAGAATTAAAAGAGGCTATGGAGAAAAAAGATTCAGAAAATACAAAAGAGGAGTTAGGGGATCTTTTATTTGCTATAGTTAATCTCTCAAGATTTTTAAAAGTTAACTCAACTGATGCATTAGAGCAAACTATAAAGAAGTTTGACAAGAGGTTTAGATATGTAGAAGAGAGATGTGATATAGAGAAAGCATCCTTAGAGGAAATGGAAAAATTTTGGAATGAGGCTAAAAACAGGGTTGACATATAAGAAAAATATAGTATATATAGTTAATAAGACAGGAGGAGTAGTCTAAATCATGAGATTGGATAAATTTTTAAAAGTAAGTAGAATAATTAAGAGAAGACCTATTGCAAAGATAGTTGTAGATGGTGGAAAAGCTAAGCTAAATGGAAAGGTAGCTAAGGCTGGAACAGAAGTAAAGGTAGGACAAATTTTAGAGTTAGAATATTTTAATAAGTATTTTAAATTCGAAATAATGGAAGTACCTACTGGAAATGTAGCTAAGGAGAAAACTTCTGACTTGATAAAAGTTTTAGAAAGTAGAGGAATAGAAATTGATATAGATAGTGAGGAGGATATTTTTTAGTGAAATTTTCGTTAAATTCTAATGGAAAAATAAATATAGGTCTGAATGTAACTGGAGTTCTTCCTAATGGGTATCATCTTTTGGATATGATTATGGTACCAATTAGTTTAAGTGATAAAATAACTGGTGAAATAGAAGATATTTCAGGAACACTTGAAATAAAAACAAATAAAGCTGATATTCCTGTAAATGAAGATAATATTTTATGGAAAATCTATGATAAATTTTATAGTGAAAGTGGACTTTCTAAAAGAAAAATATCTTTGTATCTTGAAAAAATCATACCTCATCAAGCTGGACTTGGAGGGGGAAGCTCAAATGGAGCATTTTTATTGAAACTTTTAAATGAGTTTCATGGAAATTTTTTCTCACAAGAAAGATTGATTGAGATAGGGAAAAGTGTTGGAGCTGATATTCCATTTTTCTTGATTAATAAATCTGCAAGAGTTAGAGGGATAGGGGAAGATATTGAGATTATAGAGAATAATTTAAAAAATTCTATAATTTTAATAAAGCCACAATTTGGAGTTTCAACAGGAAAAGCTTATAAAAATATGTCTATGCTCAATAATAAAAGAGATGCAAATATCGATAAAATCATATTTGGATTAAAAAATAATAGGATAGATATAGTTGAAGATAATATAGAAAATCATCTAGAGCAAGGATTGTTATTAGAAGATAAAAATATAATTGAATTTAGAAAAAAATTGGCAGAATTAAATATGAAATTTTTTATGTCAGGAAGTGGAAGTGCATACTATACTTTTGTTACTCAAGAAGAATCAGAAGAAGCTGTTACAAGAATAAAAGAGTACTTAAATAGCTGTGAAGTCTATCTTTGCAGTTCTTTATAGATAATACTAAAAACAGGGAAGGTGCATTAATATGAAAATTACAGATGTTAGACTAAGAGCAGTGAAAAATGAGAATGAATTAAAATTAAAGGCTTATGCTGATGTGACTTTTGATGAATGTTTTGTTATTCACGGTCTAAAAATAATAGATGGTCAAAAGGGAATGTTTGTTGCTATGCCATCGAGAAAAATGCCTGATGGAGAGTATAAAGATATAGCTCATCCTATCACACCTGAATTAAGAAAAGAGATAACAGATTCAGTTATAGCTAAATATAATGAAATGGATTTTTCTGAAGAAGTAGCTGAAGAACCAAAAGCTGAATAAGAGATTAGATAATAAATAATTTTAAAGATAACCTGAAGGAATACTTCAGGTTATTTTGTGATTTTTATAAAAGGAGTAAATAGATGAAAATTTTGATTTTAAATGGAAGTGCAAGAAAAAAAGGAAATACTAGAACAGCTTTAAAACAGATAGAAAAGGGGATAGATCTAAACAGTAATAGTGTTGAGTTTTTAGATATTACAGATTTTAAAATAGCTGGTTGTTTAGGTTGTGATGGTTGTAAAAGAACTGGAGTTTGTGTAATAAAAGATGATGCAGTAGGATTAGTTGAAAAAATAGTTGAAGTTGATATGGTAATTTTTGGATCTCCAGTTTATTGGTGGGGAATCTCTTCACAAACTAAAGCTTTAATTGATAGAATCTATATGAAAAACTCTACTTTACCACAACTTAAAAAGAAAATTGGTGTAGTGGCAGTTGGTGCAGATGAACTATCAGGAGAGCAATATAAATTGATAAAAGGGCAATTTGATTGCATATGTGAGTATTTAGGTTGGGAGTTTGAAGTATATAAACCTATCTCAGCTGGATTGATAGGAGATGTTGAAAAGCAAGTTGGATTGATGAGAGAATTAAAAGAGATAGGACAAAAATTATAGAAAAAGAGATATAATTAGAGAAAATATTATTGTGCATATACATATAAAAAAACTGGTAGATTTTATGATTTACCAGTTTTTTATTTTTAATATCCTATATTATCATTTACTAAAATAAGAATAATTCTACCTTTTATTTTGCTATAACGAGTGATAAGAAGTTGACAGCAGATAGTATCTGGAGATTTGCAATCATAGCAACAACCTGTTTTTTTACAAGGAGTGTCAATGTCAAATCTTTGAGCATTGATAGGGGCAGCTATATTTCTAGCACGAGATATAGCATCTTCTACACTTTTAACAATTTTATTTATTCCAACTATCATTAAAACATGTTTAGGACCATAGCAGATAGCTGCTAATCTATTGGCAACACCATCAATATTTACAAGAATTCCATCTTCAGATATAGCATTACAACTTGTTAAGAAAAAATCACAAGATAGAGCTTGATGCATGATACTATGTTTTTCCTCTAAAGTTTTAGCTTTTTCTCTATCTAAAACTTTATAATTTCCATTTCTAACAGCTTCTTTTAATCCAATACTCTCTATTGAAACTGATCCACCCCAACTAACTGAACTTTCTTGAGGAATAATTTCCAAAGCTTTTTTTAGTGCTTCCTCTTTAGTTGGAGCAAAATAAGCCTCAATGTTTCTTGAATTTAAATTTTTAATTACTTGTTCACTTAATAAAGCATCTCTTTTTTTTATTATCTCCATAAAAATCACCTCTTAAATTTAAGATATATTTTATTATACCATAGAGGAAAAGTTACAAAAAATAAAAAAAACTGCCTTTTCAGACAGTTTCAATCTCAATTAAGTGGCTGGGCTGGCTGGATTCGAACCAGCGCATGACGGAGTCAAAGTCCGTTGCCTTACCGCTTGGCGACAGCCCAACAACATAACTATGATATCAAAAAAAAATTAATTTGTCAATAAAAAAATTATTTTTGAAGAGATAGACTTTATTTTTGTTCACATACATGTACTTTTAGAAAAGTAACTAAAAATTAAAAGCAAATAAAAATCAGGTTTTCATTGATACAAATTTTTCATTGTGGTATACTAATGAAAAAGAGTTTAACAGAAAATTTAGGTGCAAAAGGGGTGAACAAAATAAAGAGTTTTAAAGTTGTATTGTTAGGAATTTTTATAAGTTTTAACCTGTGTTATTCCCAATTAAATTACGAAGATGTAAGTAAGGAACATTGGGCATACTCCTCTATAGAGAATCTTGTTAATAGAGGTATAATAAAAGAGAATACCTATAAGTTTAATGGAAACGAACCTCTATCAAGGTATGATTTTGCCTATAATCTTTCTCAAGCACTGAATACTATAAATTTAGAAAAAGCTAATAAGGGAGATTTAGATATACTTCAAGCTTTGATACTTGAATTTTCAAAGGAGCTTAATAAAATAGGATTTGATACAAAAACATATAATGCTAAAATTGAAAATATTAATGAAACTGTTGAACTTTTGAGAAAAAGAATAGATGAAAATGAAAAAATTATAGATCAACTTTTAAAGAGAGTAGAAAAATTAGAGGAAAAAATCTAATATTTTTATTTATAAAAAAATCAGGGAGGGAATTTATAATGGAAAAATTGGTATTTGATTATTCAAAAGCACTAGAATTTTTTAGTGAAGCAGAATTAGAAATGATGAAGGAACAAGTTGCAGTAGCAGAAAAGTTTTTAAATGAAAAAAATGGAGCTGGAAATGATTATCTAGGTTGGATAGAACTACCTACAAATTATGATAAAGATGAATTTGAAAGAATTAAAAAAGCAGCAGAAAAAATTAAAAATGATTCAGATGTACTTGTTGTAATTGGAATAGGAGGATCATATTTAGGAGCAAGAGCTGCTATAGATTTCTTATCTCACACATTCTATAACAGTTTAACTAAAGAACAAAGAAAAGCACCAGAAATTTACTATGTAGGAAATAATATTTCAAGTACATACTTAAAACACCTTTTAGTTGTATTAGAAGGAAAAGATTATTCAATCAATGTTATCTCTAAATCAGGAACAACAACTGAACCAGCTATTGCTTTTAGAGTATTAAAGAAACATATAGAGGAAAAGTATGGAAAAGAAGTTGCAAAGGAAAGAATCTATGCAACAACTGATAAATCTAGAGGAGCATTAAAAAAATTAGCTGATGAAGAAGGGTATGAAACTTTTGTTATCCCTGATGATGTTGGTGGAAGATTCTCAGTTCTTACTCCAGTAGGACTTTTACCAATAGCTTGTAGTGGTGTAAATATAGATGAACTTATGGCAGGAGCAAGAGCAGCTCAAAATGATTACTCAGCTCCATATGCAGAAAATGATTGCTATAAATATGCAGCTATTAGAAATATTTTAAATAGAAAAGGTAAAGAGATTGAGATGTTAATTAACTATGAACCTAGATTACACTATTTAGGTGAATGGTGGAAACAACTATTTGGAGAATCAGAAGGAAAAGATGGAAAAGGATTATTCCCAGCAGCAGCAGACTTCAGTACTGATCTTCACTCAATGGGACAGTATATTCAAGATGGAAGAAGAGTAATGTTTGAAACAGCAGTACTTATAGGAGAACCTGAAGCTGATGTTATAATTGAAGAGGAAGCAGCAGATCTTGATGGATTAAACTATCTTGCTGGAAAAGGAATGGATTTTGTAAATAAAAAAGCAGCTCAAGGAACACTATTAGCTCACGTTGATGGTGGAGTTCCAAATCTTACAGTTACAATTCCTTCAGCTACTCCATTTAACTTAGGATACCTATTCTACTTCTTTGAAAAAGCATGTGGAATCAGTGGATACCTACTTGGAGTAAATCCATTTAACCAACCAGGAGTTGAATCATATAAAGCTAATATGTTTGCTCTATTAGGTAAAAAAGGATATGAAAAAGAGGCTGAAATCTTAAATAAAAGATTAGAAAAATAATTATTAAATAAAAAAGAGGGGATTTAAATTTTGAATTCCCTCTTTTGTAAATTATAAATAAATTTTTTATAAAAAATAAAAAAAGCAGGAGGATCTGCCAAATCCTCCCACATAAAACTGCTTTGTACAAAGATTAGTATAAGTTTTTAGATAGTAATAAAAATATTGCTATCATGATGATAATTATATAAAGCTTTCTCACTTATTCATCTCCTTTCCCGAGATGAACAACCAAGAAAGAAGAGCAATCTATTATAACATTGATTTCTAAAAAGATCTATGCTATAATTTAATTGATGATAAAAATATAAAGCAACAAAGAGCGAAAAAATGAGGGCTGCCAAAAACCTCATTTTTTTGTACACAAGATATAGTGATATTTATAGAAATATCACAACTAATTAGAAAAGTAAAAATATTTTCTTGCTAAAATATATAATGAATAATATAATAACATCTATGTCACTAATTTTTGAAGGTAAAAAATTTTATATATATTGCAGGAGGAATAATGTACAAAAATACTGATGAGATGCTAGAAACACAAGTAATTACAGAGGATATGTTAGAGCAACTGACACTTTGGGCTAATGAAAAATAGTTTTAGATAAAGGGAGAGTAAAATCTTCCTTTTTTTATTTATAAAGGAAAAAGATGTGATATACTATACTTGGTGAAACAAACATCTAAAACAGGGAGATGGTAAGATGAATTACAAAAAAGAAAATGGTTGGAACTGTATAGACAGCAAAGATCAAGTATTTAAGTTTTCAGAAGGATACAAAGAATTTTTAAGCAGTGCTAAAACAGAAAGAGAGTTTGTAACTAAAGGTATCGAATTAGTAGAATCTAAAGGTTTTGTAAATGCTGAAAATAAAAGTAGTTTAAAAGCTGGAGATAAGGTTTACTATGTAAATAGAGGAAAAAACCTTGTATTAGTTGTAGTTGGAGAAGATGATATAGAAAAAGGTGTAAACTATGTAGTATCTCATGTTGATTCTCCAAGATTGGATTTAAAAGGAAATCCACTATATGAAGATTTAGATCTTGCATATATGAAAACTCACTATTATGGTGGAATTAAAAAATATCAATGGGCATCAATTCCTCTAGCTATGCACGGAGTTGTAGTATTAGCATCTGGAGAAAAAGTAAATATTGAAATAGGGGAAAAAGATGAAGATCCAGTATTTACAATTCCAGATATTCTTCCACACCTTGCAGGAAAAATCCAAGGGGATAGAAAAAGTGGAGAGGTTATAAAGGGAGAGGAACTTCAAATACTTGTAGGAAGTATCCCTTCAACTATTGAAGATAAAGAGATAAAAGAAAAAATAAAATATACAGTTCTTGAAATTTTAAATAGAGATTATGGAATGGTAGAAGAAGATTTTATATCAGCAGAACTTGAACTTGTACCAGCTGGAAAGGCTAGAGATTTAGGATTTGATAAATCTATGATAGGAGCTTATGGACAAGATGATAGAATTTGTGGATATACTTCAATGATGGCAATTCTTGATTTAGAAGAGACTCCAAAGAGAACAGCAGTATGTTTCTTAGCAGATAAAGAGGAGATAGGATCAGCAGGATCAACAGGATTAAAATCTGACTATATTAACTATGTAACTGGAGATCTTTTAGAAAAAGTAAAAGGTAATTACAATGAGATGATGCTAAGAAGAACATTATGGAACTCTAATGCTATGTCTTCAGATGTTAATGCTGGAATAGATCCAATATTTAGAAGTGTTCACGATGCTCAAAATGCTGCTAAAATAGGGTATGGAGTTGTTGTAACAAAATATACAGGAGCTAGAGGAAAGAGCAGTACAAACGATGCTGATGCAGAGTATGTAGGAAAAATTAGACAAATATTAAATGATGCAAAAGTTAATTGGCAAATTGGAGAGTTAGGAAAAGTTGATGAAGGTGGAGGAGGAACTGTTGCAATGTATCTTGCAGAGTTAGGAATTCACACAATTGATATTGGACCAGCTTTACTTGCTATGCACTCACCTTTTGAAGTTTCATCAAAACTAGATGTTTATGAAACATATAGAGCATATAAGGCATTTTATAGAAGTTAGGTAGGAACAGTGGAAAAAGAAAGTTTCATTTTTAGAAGGGCAGAAGTAGATGATATTTTATCAGTGATGAAAGTAATAGAAAATAGATGCCTTTGGATGAAAGAAAATGGTATTAATCAATGGGATGAAGAGTATTTAAAATTTTATAATTTTAATTATTTTAAAGAGAGAGTTGAAAAAAGAGAACTTTTTCTTGTAGAAAATTTTCAAAAGATAGTTGGAACATTTGTTTTACTAGAGGAAGATGAAAGATGGGACAATGATGTACCAGCTTACTATATTCATAATTTTGCAACAGATACTGAAATCAAAGGAATTGGAAGTGAAATTATAGAGTATTGTGAAAATTTATGTAGAGAAAATAGCAAAAAAACTCTTCGTTTAGATTGTAATATTAACAATAATAAATTAAATGATTATTATGAAAAAAAAGGATTTAAAACAGTTGGTATCTGTGATGAAAGCCCAGAGTATATAGGGTATAAAAGGGAAAAAATTATATTTTAAGAGAGAGCTAAGAGGTTGATATTAGATTATCAATTTTCTTAGCTTTTTTACATATGTTTTACAAAAAAATAAAACTTATTTAACACTTAAGGAGTAATCTAGCCTTGAAAGCATAAAATTGAAATATTCAAGGAGGAAAGTAAAATATGTTAAAAAGAAAACATATGGTATTAGCAGGAATGGCTTTAATGGCAGCTACAAGTTTTGCACAACCTAAATATATCTTTTATTTCATAGGGGATGGAATGGGAGCAGCTCAAAGACAGATAGCTGAAGAGTATAAAAAAGGTGTGATGAAAGAGGATGGAAAACTTCTATTAAACTCACTTCCATTTTCAGCAATAACAACTACATATTCAGCAGATACTTTAATTACAGACTCAGCAGCAGCAGGAACAGCATTGGCAACAGGACATAAAACAAACAATGGTTATATAGCAAAGGATGCTAAAGGTAAAGATCTAAAAACTCTTTTAGAAATGGCTCAAGAGGATGGAAAAGCAACAGGATTAGTAACTACTACAAGAATAACTCATGCTACTCCAGCAGTATTTGCATCTCACAATATAGATAGAGATGATGAAAATGGAATAGCTGAAGATTATGTAAAAAGTAATGTAGATTACTTTGCAGGTGGAGGATTTAGACACTTTGTTAAAAAAGGTGGAGAACTTACAAGTAAGAGAAAAGATGATAGAGATCTTGTAAAAGAGTTTGCAGATAAAGGATATAAAACATTTGTATCAGAATTTTCAATTAAAGATTATAAAAATTGGACTCCAAAAGAGGGAGAAAAAGCTTTTGTAGCTATTGAAGCATCACATATGCCATATGAAATAGATAGAAAAGCTGAAGTTCCTAGTTTAAAATATATGACTGAAAAAGGAATTGAACTTTTAAAACAAGATAAAGATGGATTTTTCATGATGGTAGAAGGTGGAAGAATTGACCACGCATCACATGCTAATGATGTAATGGGAACTATCTATGATACAATAGCATTTGATGATGCAATAAAATCAGCTTATGAATTTTATGAAAAAAATCCAAAAGATACTTTAATAGTAATTGCAGCAGACCATGAAACTGGAGGAATGGGGCTTGGATTTGGAGCTAACTATTTCTTAAAATTAAATGAATTAAAAGATGTTAAAGTTTCAGTAGAAGATGTACTTCAAAAGGCTTATACTGGAAATAGAGATGAATATTTTAAATATATAGCTGACAACATGGGATTGAAAGATTTAACAGCTGATGAAAAAGCTAAAATTGTTAAAGCTATGGATTTAGAAGATAAAGATAAAAATGCAAGTGAACAATTTGGAGGGTATAGCCCAGTTGCAATAGCAACAACACATATAATCTCTGAAAGATCAGGAATGCAATGGACATCATATGCCCATACAGCTGTACAAGTTCCACTAGCAGCAGTAGGAGATGGAGCAGAAGAGTTTTCAGGATTTAAAGATAATACAGATGTTGCAAAATTAATTGGAAAAGCTATGGGAAAAGAGATTAAATAGCCATAGGGGGAAATAGAGTGAGAAAAATAGGAATCTCTATTGTAGTGATTCTTCTTGCCCTTCTAGTTTTTAAAGGAAAACTGGAAGGGTTTTTCTTTAAACAGGAAAATATTGGAAGAGTGCTTACAGTAGATAATAGTGATGCAATAGTTCAAGGAATATCAAAGATAGGATCTCAATATTTAAATGTTGAAATCTTAACTGGAGAGCATAAGGGAAAAACTTTAGAGGTAAGAAATCTTTTAAGTGGAAGTATGGAGTATGATGAGTTTTATAAGGAAAAAGATAAGATTCTTATGGTGGTAACAGATGATAATGGAGAATTGAAAGGTAAGGCTCTATCATTGTTGAGAATTGAAAAAATAGGTGGACTTGCTTTTATTTTTGTCAGTTTATTAATAGTTTATGCAAGAAAGGTTGGAGTTCAATCACTACTATCTTTTATAGGAAGTGTAGCTATAATTTGGGAGTATCTAATACCTGCATTGAAAAAGGGAGAAAATGTTTTTATGATAACAATTTTTACATTGATATTGTTGTCAGCTTTAATTATATTTTTAGTAGCAGGATTTACTAAAAAGGGAACAAGTGCTTTTTTAGGGACTATGTCAGGACTATTTGTAACAGCAGCTTTAACTTTTTTATTTGGTGATACTTTTAGAATAGATGGTATGAATCAACCTCTAGCTCAAAGTGTAGTTTTTTCAAGTGCTATGAGTATAAATATACTGGATATTTTTTATTCAGCAATAGTTATTGGAGCAAGTGGAGCTGCTATGGATATTGCTATGGATATGACAGCTACTATTCAAGAGTTAAAATATCACAATCCTGAAATAAGTAGAAAAGATCTAATTAAGTCAGGATTTAATGTTGGAAGATCTGTAATAGGTACAATGACAACAACTTTATTGTTAGCATATTCAGGGGGATTTTTAACATTGTTGATACTTTTTTTAGAGAGAGATACAACAATACTCCAAATTTTAAATATGAAATTAGTGGTTTCTGAGATTATAAAAATAATTATTGGAAGTATAGGTTTAGTTGTTGTAGCACCGATTACAACTTATATAGCCTCTTTTATCTATTCAATGGAAAATAAAAAATAATCTTATTAAACACCATTTTTCTTGGCAATAGAAAAATTTTTTTATATAATATATGAAAAATTTAAAGGGGAGATATTATGGCATTTAATGTAGATTTATATAAAAATTTTAAAGTTGAAGAAAAGTATAAAATTTTTTTAGAAGAATTAGAAAATTATCTTTCTAAAGAAAAAGATTCACTTGCAAATTTAGCAAATAGTTCAGCTTTTATATATGCTTTTTTTGAAAATATTAATTGGAGTGGTTTTTATCTTTTAAAGGAAAATGAACTTGTTTTAGGACCATTTTGTGGAATGCCTGCCACTACAAGAATAAAAATTGGAGAGGGTGTATGTGGATATACAGCTGAAAAAAGAGAAGTTGTAGTAGTTGATAATGTCTGTGAATTTCCAGGACATATAGCTTGTGATGTTAGATCAAAATCAGAGATTGTACTGCCAATAATTCAAAATGATATTTTATATGGAGTATTAGATATTGATAGTGGGGTTGTAGCAAGATTTACTTCACTTGAAAAAGAGACTTTAGAAGCTGCTTTAAAAATTATGTTGAAATATATAGATTTTAAAGAATTAATATAAAAACTATAATATATCTAACTAAATTCAGCTATCTAACACATCGCTAGGTCTTGACAAAGTACCTTTGTTATTTGCGATTATTAGTCAAGTTTAGTTATCTCTATTTCTTTTAAATATCAGCTAAATTCTATGTCAAAGAATAAAGAGAGAGTAACACTCATCTGACTATGGGGATCGCAGAAGTTCCATTCTTCCACTTCTGCATCTCAAAAATAGTAGTC
Source organism: uncultured Fusobacterium sp. (assembly GCA_900543175.1). Lineage (GTDB taxonomy): Bacteria > Fusobacteriota > Fusobacteriia > Fusobacteriales > Fusobacteriaceae > Fusobacterium_A. The sequence goes on along the minus strand of UQQO01000015.1, from coordinate 1,578 downwards.
GCTAAAGCTTCTCTATTTTTGGAACTCGACTTCATCTCAAACACGTCGGAGTTTTTAGCATCAGATTTCGTAACTCTCTCTAATATTCTTCTCCAAATTCCATTTTAGCTGATATTTGGGAAAGAAAAAATAATTATAGTTTAAAATAATTTAAAAGGAGCTGAACAAACAAATAGTTTGAACAGCCCCAATAGTTTTATTTAGTTTTTTCATTCATCTCAGCAAATAGTGTACTAAACGATGTTAAATTTTGAATTTCAGATGGTATAATAATTTTTGTAGCCTTACCATCAGCAACTTTTCCTAAAGTTTCCATACTCTTTAACATCAATACCTCTTTGCTTGCTTCTGCTTCTTTCAATAGTTTAATTCCTTCAGCCTCTGCTTCTTTAATTGCTCTAATTGCCTCAGCTCTACCTTCTGCCTCTTTAATAGCAACCTCTTTTTGTCCCTCTGCTCTGAGTATAGCAGATTGTTTTTCAGCTTCAGCTTTTAATATAGCTGATTCCTTTTCTCCCTCAGCAACAAGAATAGCAGATTTCTTTTGCCCCTCTGCTCTCAAGATAGCTTCTCTTCTCTCTCTTTCAGCCTTCATTTGTCTTTCCATTGCATCTTGAATCTCTCTAGGTGGGATAATATTTTTCAATTCCACTCTATTTATTTTCATTCCCCAAGGGTCAGTAGCTTCATCTAATATAACTCTCATCTCTGTGTTGATAGTATCCCTTGAAGTAAGAGTTGCATCAAGCTCCATAGCTCCAATTATATTTCTCAAAGTAGTTGCAGTTAAGTTTTCTATTGCACTCATAGGGTTTTCTACTCCATAAGTATAAAGTTTAGGATCAGTTATTTGGAAATATATAACTGAGTCTATCTGCATAGTAACATTATCTTTAGTAATAACAGGTTGAGGTTTAAAGTCAATAACTTGCTCTTTTAAAGATACTCTCTTAACAACTCTATCTATAAAAGGTACAAGAATATTTATTCCCACATTCCAAGTTCCAAGATATTTTCCCAATCTTTCAATAACATAAGCTCTTGATTGGGGAACTATTCTTACATGAGTAGCCATTAAAGCAACAATAAGTATAAATAATACTAAAATTATTATTCCATTCATTTTATTACCTCCCAGTATATCCTTTGATACATAGATAATAACATAATTTTTGAAAGTTGCATACTAATTTTAAAATAAAAACTCCCTTGATTTTTCAAGAGAGTTATAACTTTATTCTTCATCAATATTTATTTTATTTGAAAGAACACTTCCAGTTCTAAATCTAATTGATTTTCTAGGTGTTGAATATTGAATTTTTTTTGTATTTATATTCATTATTCTTCTTGCAGGAACAATTTTTTTCTCAAATATCCCCCAACCTCTAAAACTTACTGAATCGTTAGTTTCTAAAGCTTCAAAGAGAGCTTCCCAAAATAGGTTTATTTTTTCCTTTGCTTCATGAATATTTTTAAGCCCTCTTTTTTTTTGATATAAAATCAAAAATTCTTTTTCAGTCATTATATAATCTCCTTTATCTAAATTATTAAAATGTATTAATTTAACAGTAAGTAAAC
>UQQO01000014.1 GCA_900543175.1 uncultured Fusobacterium sp. | reverse complement strand
ATTTAATTCTAATTTTTTCCCTTCAGGAGTTTCAACAAATCCATCTCCATCTATATCTATATAACCAGCATTTTTTAATAACTCTTTTGAGCTTTCAGGATTATAGCTATTTTCATCTATTAAAGTATCAAAACCATAATCTAATGTAGGTGGTACTGGAGCTTTTCCAGCAGTTGCTCCTCCCTCTAAAAGAATAGAACAATATATATCTTTATTTAATGCTCTTGAAATAGCTTGACGTAAAACTTTATCTTTTAAAACTCCATTTTGATTCATAAATGCAAAGGTAGTTCTAAGAGATTTTAAACTTTGAATATTGTACTTGCTCTCATCTTGGAAATCCACTAAATTTTCAACTTTTAAATTATATGCAATTTGAATCTCTCCTGTTTGCAATGCCATAGATCTAGTAGCTTGGTCATTGATACATTTATATGTAATTCTATCTAGCGGAACCTCTCCTCCCCAATAGTTTTTATTTTTAACAACAACACAATATTCAGTAGGATTGAATTTTTCAACTACATATGGTCCAGTACATATAGGTCCTTCCAATGCAAATTTTGTTGTATCAGCTTTAGTATTAACTATGATAAATAGAGGATCAGCCAATACTTGAGGAACAACAGTTATAGGAGTTTTTGTCTTAATTATAACTTCATCTCCCTCTACATCAATTGAATTGATTTCAAAATATGTAGATGCTCTTCCATTTAATTTAAAAGTACGCTCTAAAGACTCTTTAACAATCTCTGGAGTCATCTCTGTTCCATCTGAAAATTTTACCCCTTTACGAATCTTAAATCTCCATTCATCTCCATTGTTTTCATTTTTCCAACTTTCAGCTAATAGAGATTGAATCTCCCCATTTTCATCAAATCTTGTAAGAGTTTCACCAATAGCATATCTTGAAACTACCCAACCAAAATATTGTTCAGTAGGTTCAAGAGTATCAGCGAAACTTGTAACTCCTACAACAATCTCTTTCTTCTCTTTTTTTTCTGCTGTTGAAGTTGCTACACTTTTAGTTGAATCTGGATTTGGACTTTCCTTTTCACTGTTACACGCTGTAAATAGAGCTAAAGCTAGTGTTCCCATTAAAATTATTTTCTTACTTATCATATATATCTCCTTTTATTTAATTATTTTTAGTGTCTAAAATATCACGAACAGTATCACCTAACATATTAAATACAATTACTACAAATACAATAGCTAAACCGGGATAAAGAATAAGCCAAGGGGCTTTTGAAATATATGTTCTCCCCTCATTGAGCATCAATCCCCACTCTGGAGTTGGAGCTTGAGCCCCAAAACCTAGAAAAGATAGAGATGCCAGTTCCAACATCATAGCTCCTATATCTGTTGTTGCTGTAACAATCATAGTTGTTATTATATTAGGTAAAAAGTATTTAAGTAACAATTTTGAAGTTTTAGCACCACCAACAATAGCTACTTCTATATAATTATTTTTTTTAGTTTTCAGAACAAGGCTTCTAGCCAATCTAGCATATTTAGGCCAAGTTACTAGAGCTACAGCTAACACAGAGTTTACCATATTAGGTCCTAAAATTCCTGCCACAGCTATCGCCAATACCAATCCCGGAAAAGACATCATCATATCAGCTAATCTCATAATGATACTATCTATCTTCCCACCAAAATATCCAGATATAACTCCTAAAAAAGTTCCTGTTACAAAAACAATAACTATTAATGAAAATGTCATCAATAGAGAGGGTCTAGTTCCATAAATTATCCTTGAGAAAATATCTCTTCCCAATCTATCTGTACCAAATAGATATTTACTTGAAGGTGGGAGCAAAGACTCTGTCATTATTGCATCATAGGGGTTTTTAGTAACAATAAATGGAGCAAAAATTGCAACTAAAAATATAAGTAGTGCTAAAATAAAAAAGAATAGAAACTGTTTATTATTAAAAAATCTTTTTATTGTCATATTTTATCTCTCTTCCTTTAACCTAGGGTCTAAATATTTATAGGAATAATCTACAATTAAATTTATTCCCATGTAAAAAAGTGCTATTAATAAAACATATCCCTGTATCAAAGGATAATCATGTGTAGATATAGCTTTTACAGCCATATTTCCCATTCCAGGCCAGTTATACACAATCTCTACCACAGCAGTACCACTTAAAAGACTTCCTAAAGATAGCCCTAAAAGTGTAACCAGTGGTAGCATCACATTTGGAAGAACATTTTTCATTAAAATAGTACTCTCTTTAATACCTCTTATTCTAGCCCCTGTTACATACTCATTTTGTAATTCATCTAAAACAGTAGTCCTTACCTGTCTAGTATATTTTGCAGACATGGAAAGTGCTAGGGTAATAGTAGGTAAGATTAAAGATTTTAAATCATCTGTTCCTCCAGATACAGTTATCCAACCTAATTTAACTCCAAAAAATCTTAAAAATATAAGTCCTAACCAGAAACTAGGGATAGATATTCCAATAAAAGTGAAGATTCTAATTAGATAATCTGCTAATTTATTCCTCTTGACAGCAGATAAAAATCCACATGGAATAGAGATTAAAGTCATTAAAATTAATGATGAAAGAGTTAGTTTTAATGTTGTAATAAAACTGCTAAATAATTTTGTTGCAACAGGTACTTTCATTGAATAAGAGTAGCCTAGATCCCCTTTACAAAACTTTAATAACCAACTTCCATATTGAATTATAAAGGGTTTATCCAATCCTAGTTCTGCTCTAGTTTTGGCTAATAGTTCTGGAGTTGGGATATTTCCACACTCAGTAAGCATTATCTCTGCTGGGTCTCCAGGTGAAAGATAGATAAGACTAAAAGTAAAAAAACTTATTCCAAATAAGACTATTAATATTTGAAATATTCTGTTTAAAAATTGGCTTTTTATAAGACTCTCCTCCTCTTCTTAAATTTTGCAAAAAAAAATCAATTCTCAACTTAAAAAAGATAAAATTATCTAAATTTAAGTTTAAGAATTGATTATTTTAATCATATGAAAAGTAAAGACTTTTTTAATTATTATAATTAATTCTTAATTTTTATCCTATCCCGATAAAAATTAAAAAACTAAAACTAGATAAGTCTCCTGGCTTGACTTCATCTTACTCCTATCCCTTCCCAGATTTCTCCAGTGGTATATGATAGTTTCATCCATCTTACAGTAGCGGGGGCTGCGTAGGAATTTCACCTAACTTCCTTTTTATACTTTAATAAGTATCTAATTCCATATTATTTTGATAAGTTAATTATATAAAAATCTTTTTATAATTGTCAAGAATTTTTTTTTGAAAATTCCCTCAAAATCTTTATACATGTGAACTACTCCCACCTAAAGAGGAGGGAGTCTTTTTGGAGTTTTAAGATAAAATTTGAGAAAAAAATATTTTGTGTTCATAATTTTAGTTGAAATATTTTTTTTTGCAATTTTTTTAATCATCCCAGCACTCTGTATTTTTTAATTCTGGAATGCTGCTAGCTTTAAATACTGGATCTTTTCCAGCTTTTCTCTGACTTTCATAATCTTTGATAGCTGCAAAAGCAAATTTAGCAAGAACTGCTATTGTTAATAAGTTCATTGTTGCCATTAATCCCATGAACAGATCTGCTAAGTTCCATACAAATGGCAAATCTGTAATACAACCATATAAAACCATTACAACAACTGCGACTCTATAAACTGTTAGCCAATTTTTATTAGCTTTTATAAATTCAATATTAGTTTCTCCATAATAATAATTTCCAATTACTGATGAAAATGCAAAAAATAATATACAAGCAGCTATAAATATTGATCCCCATGAACCAACTTCAGAAACTATTGCATCTTGAGTTAATTGAATTCCAGTAACATTTCCTGAAGTATAGCCATCTGAAATTAGTATTATAAAAGCTGTACAAGAACAAATTATTACTGTATCTGTAAATACTCCAAAAGCTTGAACTAATCCTTGTTTAACAGGATGAGATACATCTGATGTTGCTGCTGCATTTGGAGCAGATCCCATTCCAGCCTCATTAGAAAATAATCCTCTCTTAATTCCTTGCATTATAACAGTTCCGAATAACCCTCCTGCTACTGGTTTCAATCCAAATGCACTAGAAAAAATCAATGATAAAATAGAAGGAATCATAGTTATATTTTTTATAACAATAAATATTGCTACTAAAATATAAGCTACTGCCATTACTGGAACTAATACTTCAGCAACATGAGCTATTCTTTTAATTCCACCAAAAATAATTACAGCTGTAACTACTGCTAGGATTATTCCTACATAAAGTTGATCAATCCCAAAAGCTTTATGAAAAGCTGAAGCTAAGGTATTTGATTGAACTGAGTTAAATACTAAACCATATGTTATAGAGATAAGTATTGAGAAAACAACTCCCATCCATCTCTTTTTTAAAGCTTTCTCCATATAGTAAGCTGGCCCACCTCTAAAATGATCTCCATCTTTTATTTTATATATTTGAGCTAGTGTACACTCTACTAAGCTTGAGCACATTCCAATTAAAGCTATAAGCCACATCCAGAAAACTGCTCCTGGTCCTCCAATTACTATGGCAATAGCAACTCCTGCAAGGTTTCCTGTTCCTACACAAGAAGCTATTGAAATACAAAAAGCTTGGAAAGAAGAGATTCCATTTTTACTTTTTGAACTTTTTCCACCTAAAAGTCTAAACATTTCCCCAACATATCTTACTTGAATAAAGCCTGTTTTAATTGAGAAATAAGTTCCTAAAGCTAAAAGTAATGCAATTAGCACATACGAATACAGCAGATTATTTACTGCTCCTATAAGTTGAGATATTTGTTCCATAATTTCCTCCTTGATTTTTTTCAATATCTGTTAACTTAAATTTATTTGAACTACTCCTAATCCTTTACAGTATGATAATTTGTTTAGAATTATTATATCCCCCCTAAAATAAAAGGAGTAGTTACAATTATAATTGATAACATTATTAGCCTCTATTTCTTTAACTGAGGTTTTTTATTTTTTAGTATTTTCTATCTATCCATAAGCTTACTTATTTTAATTTAGAAGTATTATACCATTTTAACCAAATTTTTAAAATAGTATCACTAGAAAGATTATAGTTTTTTGGTCTACAATACCTTAAAATTGAGTATAAATATTGGATAAAAAAATCCCAAAGTTCAAATGCTTTGGGATTTTGTAAAACTATCATATTATTTATTTTTATTTAAGAAACATAAGTTGTCATTGAAATTAACTGCTTTATTGTTTCAACATCCTTTTTTAGTTCAGGAGAATTAAGAATCTCTCCACCAATATATGAATCAGCCTCTTTCAAATACTCTTGAGCCTTTTCTTTTTCATCAATAAGAGCATAACACCAAGCAAGTTCTAACTCTGTCCATCCTCTATACTCACCTTTTTCTGCTGAAACTTTTAAAATTTCTATTGCCTTTGAAATCTCTCCAAGCTTTCTATAACAAGAACCAAGATGATAAGAGATCCATTCACTATCTGGATTTATAAACTTAGCCTTTTCAAAATACTCTAAAGCTTCCTTAGTTCTTCCTAGTTTTGCTAGAGAGAAACCGATCTGTCCATTAATCCAATCATCCTCTCTGCCAAGGGCAACAGCTTTTTGGAAGTACTCTAAAGCCTCCTCATATTTTTCTGGCTGTCCACTTAAATTCCAACCAATTTCAGAGTATAACCAAATATCATTTCTACCAAGCTTTTCAGCCTTATAAAGATATTTCAATGCCTCTTCTGAATTATTTAATTTTCCATAGAGATAAGCTATTTGAGAATTAACAGAAACACTGTTTCCATTCTCTGTAACAGCAAAAGCTTTAAGCTTTTCAATAGCCTCATCTACTCTTCCAAGATCTTCTAAACATTCAGCTATTTGAGAATTTAACCACTCATCATTTCTACCAAGAGATTCAGATCTTTCAAAATATTCTAAAGCCTCTTCATATCTATCTAATCTCTTTAAAGAGAATGCTAGTTCTGAAAACACCCATTCATCTTTTTTACCTAACTCTATTGCACTTTCTAAAAATAGTACTGCCTCATCATATCTTTCCAATCTATTTAAGCAGAATCCCATCTCTGAATTTATCCATTCATCATCTCTTCCGAGCTTTTTAGATTTTTCTAAATAGACAAAAGCCTCTTCATATTTTTCTAAGTAATCAAGCCAATATCCAATCTCACCATTTGTAGGTATATCATCTTTTCCTAATTCTATTGCTTTTTTATAATACTCAATTCCCTCTTCAATTCTATCTAATCTTACAAGAGAGTACCCAAATTCAAAGGTAATCCACTCATCATCTCTACCTAACTCTTTAGCTTTTTCTAAGTGAATAAGAGCTTTTTCATATTCTCTAAGATGATTATACACCCAACCAAATTCAGAGTTAATCCATACATCATCTCTACCTAACTCTTGAGCTTTATTTAGATATTCCAATCCCTTTTCACAATTATCTTCTATATTATCATATAACCAAGCTAATTCACAAATAATATAGATATCTTCAGGATCTATCTCTAAACCTTTTAGATTATATTCTAAAGCTTTATCATATTTTTCTAACTCTTTATACAGAGTTCCAATTTTTGCATATACCCAAGAATCATCTCTACCAAGCTCAATAGCTTTTTCAAACTCTAGGATAGCCTCTTCATATTTATTCATCCCACCTAAACAGAATCCTAATTCAGAGTGTAACCAAATATCATCTCTACCTAAAGAAATAGCAGTTTGTAAATGCTCATAAGCTTTTTCATAATCTTTTATATAATCATATGCCCAAGCAAGTTCTGATTCAGTAGCTATAATATCATCTCTATCTTTTGCTAAATCTCTAGCTTTTTCAAAATATTCAAAGGCTTCCTCATTTTTCTCTTCATCTAATTTTCTATTTCCTAAATCAGAATAAACCCATCTTAAAAGAACATCTCCATCAGGTTCATTAGGGTTTAGCTCAAGGCATCTTTCAAAATATTTTTTAGCTTTCTCAAGATATTGAGGGTTGTCTTTAGCGTTTTCAGAATAGTAATAAGAGTAACCTACACGGAAGTTCCAAAGTGAGTTCTCTTCTCCCTCATCTTTTAAAGAGAGCAAAACTTTAAGTCCCTCTTCACATTGACCATTGTTATTATATGCTCTTGCAAGTTTTCCAAGAATATCATAGTTTAAATCCTCTTCAGGCAAAGAGTTTATTATATCAATAATCTCTTGGTTTTTACCTTGCTTGTGAAGAATATCTAATTCTTTTTCTAAATCACTTTTATTGGCAAAAGCTTGATATAGCTCTTCATCATCAATATTTATCAATCTTTCTTTTGAGTTTTTATCTGCCTCTTCATCTATATAGTGAGAATTTGCATAAGCATATCCTCTATCATTTTCAATATCATCTTTTAAAGTTAAAAATTCATAATCATTTGGTACAAGCTCAAGTCCTTTATCTATTGCATAGTAAGCTTCATCTAATAAATTAAATTTGTAGCAAAGTCTACCAAGTTGTAACCAACCCCAAGGGTACTCTGGTTCAACTTTTGTTCCAAGTCTACTATACTCTAAAGCTTCATCAAATCTTCTAAGATAAACTAAAGCACAAGAGAATCTATAACACCAAACACCACTTTTTACACCTTCATCTTTTACCTTAGCAAGTGTTTTTTCTGATAGCTCATAATATTCGTAGGAATCCATATTGTTATAGACGTAAGCTTTCCAAAGTGCTACATCTAAATCATTTTCCATCTCTTCATCAGTATAACCATTTTCTTGCTGTATCTCTGCCAATCCATTTAAGATATCCTCAAGATAATCAGCTTCTTCAAATAATTTGTTCCATTTTTCTGTAATTATAGCCATAAGCCCTCCTTTAGATCACTAAAGTTATTTCTTATTAGACGAAAAATTTTTTTAAAAAGTTGTTGATAGACAGATTTTATTTAACTTTCCCAAGTAATATCCACTATTTCTCCATTTTTATCAGTAACTATAACTAAAATTTGATCACTTATCTCATCATCAAGGATATAATCCCAAATAGCATAATATTCTTCACCTTCTATATTTTCATATTCAGGATAAATTCCTATTCTATTAAGTTTTAATGCTGAAAGAATTTGTCTGTCTATAGGTAAGTTTTTATCACAACTATCTAATGTTCCATTCTCTTCAATACTTTCTATTAATTCTTCAGAGTGATAATCAACCCATTCTTTAGTTATACCATTATTTTCAAAATCTTTTATAATCTCTTTATCAATTTTTTCTTTGAATGTTTCCAATTTAGAAATATATTCTTCATATTCTTTTACCCAATTATTTTCTCCAAGAACTGCGTCACTGTTTATATCAAGTTGTATTTTTCTATTTTGAAATTCTATTGTTGTTTCAAGATAATCACTGTTAAAATCTACATTTTTAAAATATTTTATATCCATAGTCATCTCCTTTATACTTCTCTTTTTTCATCAGAATATAAAATTCTTTGGTAATCCCAATCTTTAGAATCCATATCTCCTAAATATATTCTTTCGTGTTCAGGAACACTTTCATAAGCCTTTTTTAATTCATTTTTTGTATAATCGCAAGGGTCTTCTAAATAATTAAAATATGCTTCTCTACACAATTCAAGAGTTGTTTTTTCTCCACAGACATTCCTTAATATATCTTTTATTTCTTCAAATTTTTGTTTTTTTTCTATAAAATAATTAATTTTTTCTATCTCTATTTCTGCAAAATCTTTTATAAAAAATTTATCTTTTACTTCTGTTGTAAGAATATTTTTTTCAAACATCTCTTTTATTTCTTCTAAAGAAAAATACTTTTCTTCTAGTAAACCTATTTCAAAAGTTTTATCTTCATAAGCTGTTAAAGTTGTAAGATATAACTGTTCTCCAAGATTATAAAATATAAAAGTATTATCTCCATCAAACCATTGATAAAAATTTTTCTTATACTCCATTTTAAATGGATTTGAAGTAACTAGCATTTCTTTTTTATAATCTTCTTTTGAAACTTCTCTAGTTATTTTATTAATACTTTCTATTTTAGGATTTAATTCTTTTAAATTATCAATAATAGTTTTATAATAAGTTTCTTTATTATATTTCCATTTAGCTGATTTTATAGTATAATCTCCCACTTGAAAAATAGAGATATTTTTTCCATTAGGAACTTCACAACACAGCCAACCTTTTTCAATAACATTTTTTATATTATGAAATTCAACTTTTTCCCAACAATTTATAACTCCATCTTCATAAAGAGCTACTGTTGTAAAAAAATAGTTTACATTATTAATGATACCGGGAAAATATTTTCCCTCAACTCTTTGGTAACGATATATTTTTCCCATAATTAAACTCCTTTTTATTTAATGACTTTATCCCATAAAATATATCTGCTTGGAATATCATCACATAACCAAACTTTATTTTCTGACAGATAGAATTTATGTCCTATATTTTCAAGTCCCTCTATATCTATTGGAAGAATAACCACTTCTCCATGTCTTTGTCCAACATTTCTAGCAGTTTCAATGTCCATTGATAGATGAACATATTGTCTATTCATTTTTAAAATCCCTTTTTCTTTTATACTTTCTAAAAATCTAGTGGCAGTTCCGTGATATAGGATTTTTGGTGGTGTCATCTTTTTAAGATTTAGTTCCACTTCTATAGAATGTCCTTGACTAGCTCTGATTTTAGTTTTATCTTCATTGAAACTATATCTTTTTTTATTATTTTCTCTGACTATCCTTTCTAAAATCTCCATATCAATATATCTTTCAGAAAGTTTTACTTTTTCTATCAGTTCTTTTACATTAGCCCAGCCATTTTTATCTAAAGTTATCCCTATTGTTTCAGGTTTGTGCCTAAGGACAAGACTTAAAAATTTTCCTAGTTTTACATCATCTACTTTTCTCATAACTTTCTCTCCTTATAGCTTTCAATTTTTCTTTTTGGAAGTTTTGCTCCAATATTATTTAAAATCTCCCAAAAGTTTCTATAATCTTTTGAGGATATAATATAGTTTTTATTTCCCATAGTTATTTTTACCCTATAATAATAGATCCAAAGTTTTGGTATGTACTCACTTTTTATAAAATCAATTTTTTGTATATCTTTTTTCTGTATTCTTATCTCTCTTCTCAAAATAGGATAAAAAAATATCAATTCATAATGGGTAATTTTAAGAGTTTTATAGAAAATAAAATCCCTTATAAATATAAAACCATAAAAAACTCCCAATAAAATTGTAAAAACAGCATAACTATTTTTTGAAAAGGAAACTCCTGTCTTTAATCCAAAATAAACTATAAAGCAGGAAAATCCTATAAAAAAACTGTCTACTATTTTAGATAAAATATTTATTTTGCTTTTTATCTTATAGTTGTCCATAAAATTCTCCTAGTTAATATAACTATCCAATTCCTTTAACCAAGTATTATAAACATCATCTATAACTGCTTTCATATCTTGATAATATTTTTCATCAAAAGTTAAATATAAATAAGCCTCTCTTTTTAATTCAGGAGAATAATATCTTTCCTCTCCAAAAATTCTTTTAGCATATTCATCTATATTTCTTGGAAAAAAAGCTTTTTCTCCGTCGTCAAAATCATAATCATAATAATGTCTTATAAATTCTTTTCCTATATCATTAAAGAAAGATTTTCTTAAATCTCCTTTTAATCTAAATTTTACAAATTCTCTTAAATCAATAAAATCTTGAGAAGTGTATTTTTCAAGCTCTTTGCCATAAGCTTTTAAGAAATTATCACTTAAAAAACTATTTTCCATAGCCCAACGAAGAAAAACAGCCAAGTGATTATATATATTTATTTCTTCAACTTCTATTCCTTTAGAGTAATAATCTCCTAAATGCCAATCTGCTGAATCCATAATATCATCTTGCATTTCTTTTTCTTCCTCACTGTATTCAAGAACTTTTTCCCTATTCATATTTACTACAGAACTTATTTTTTTCTCAACATCTAGTAATAGTAGATTTTTCATTCCATTTTTTAAAGCAAAAGTGTATTCCTCATCATATAATGGAACTATTTGATAAAATTGTAAATTTCTATTTTCAAGTTTTAAAAGTCCTGAATTTTCTTTTTTCATTTCTGGGTATAACAAAGTTACTGCACTTAATTTTGTATTAGAAGAAAATGGTTCAAAGTTATTTTCTAAATGTCCCCATTCATATGCGAAAAAGTAAGTAAATGGAATATATGTTAATTGAATTAATTCATCTATTGCCCAAGTATAGTTTTTATCATCAAAATTCCAATCAGGAGGTAAAGAAATCATAAGCTCTGCAAAACTTGAAAAATTTTCATTATTTTGGTTATACATCTTATATTCTCCCATTCCAAGAGTGATAATAGTATAATATGGTTTTTCTTTTGTAGGATTTATTTTAGCTACATCTAAATAAAAATTATCATATCCAATTTCATATATTTCTTCAACTTTTCCAAAATTTTCCTCTATAAATTTTATAATTTCTATTCTTTCATTTTCAGTATATCTCATAAAAATCTCCTCCTCTGCTTAAGGTAAAAATAATCTTTTATTTAATATTATTATATCATTTTTAAAAGAGTTTAAAATTGAATTTTAAAAAGTTTTTATAAGAAATAAAATAAATAAAAGGTACAAGTAAAATCTCTTAATATTTAGCTGATTTTTTATAATATTTTTATATTTCTATCAGAAGAATTTTATATATCTTTTTTGCATCATCTTTTATCGGGCAAAAAACATATTGACAATTATCGATGTGTAGAGTATAATCATTTTAGAATAAAGGAGGAAAATTTTATGGATAAGAATGAGATAAATGCTAAAGTTTTTAAAGCTTTTTGTGATTCTAACAGATTAAGAATAATAGAATTTTTAAAAATAGGTGAAGAGTGTGCTTGCAAACTTCTTGAGCAACTAGATATAGAACAATCTACTTTATCACATCACATGAGAATACTTTGTGATTCAGGAATTGTTAAAAGTAGAAAATGTGGAAAATGGACTCACTATTCATTAAATAAAGAGAAATTAAGTGAATTAAAAACTTTGATAGAAGAGATGATATAATTTTTTTAAACAATACATCGATAAATGTAAATGTATAGATATATAATAAGAAGGAGAGAAAATATGGGAATATTTGATAAATTATTTGGAAGCAAAGAGAGAGGTTGTGGAGAGAAAGTGGAAAAAAATAGTTGCTCTTATAATGGAGAATGCAACTCTTCAACAGATGGAGGAATAGAAGTTAGAATTTTAGGTTCAGGGTGTAAAAATTGCCAAACTTTAGAAAAGAATACCCTAGAAGCTATAAATGAATTGAAATTAAAAGCAGAAGTAAAGCATATAACAGATTTTGCAGAAATAGCTACATATGGGATAATGTCTACACCAGGATTATGGATAAATGGTAAAATTGTTTCTTATGGTAAGGTATTATCAAAAGATGAGGTAAAAGTAATTTTAGAAAAAATATAGTATAAAAAGCTCCTTTTGGGGCTTTTATTAAAGACAACACATAGATAAATATCGATATAAAGGAGAGAGATTATGAATTTTTTATTTTCTATATGGGATTTTACACAGTCTCAAATATTAGGAATGAAGTGGTTAAATTTATTAGTAGGAAATATATTGGAGAAAGTGGGGATAGACAGTACAAGTCAGTTATTTAGTGGAGTACAGTTTTTCTTTTATGATGTGATAAAGATAACTATATTACTTTGTACTTTAATATTTTTTATTAGTTATATTCAAAGCTATTTTCCCCCTGAAAAAAGTAAAAAAATATTAGGAAGATTTCACGGAATAAGTGCAAACATAATAGGAGCATTACTTGGAACAGTTACTCCATTTTGCTCTTGCTCTTCAATTCCTTTGTTTATAGGCTTTACAAGTGCAGGGTTACCTTTAGGAGTAACATTTTCATTTTTAATATCTTCTCCAATGGTAGATTTAGGTTCTCTTTTACTTTTGATGGGAATATTCGGAGCAAAAGTAGCTTTATTATATGTTATCCTTGGATTAGTAATAGCTGTAATAGGTGGTAGTTTAATAGAAAAATTAAAATTAGAAAATGAGATAGAAGATTTTATACTCAATGCTAAAGAAATAGGAAATGTAGATATAGATATTCCTAAACTAACTACTAGAGATAGAGTTTTATATGCTAAAAATCAGATGTTAGAAACTTTTAAAAAAGTTTTTCCCTATATTTTAATAGGTGTTGGAATAGGGGCGTTTATTCACAATTGGATTCCTGAAAAGTGGATAATAGCTATATTAGGAAGCAAAAATACATTTGGTGTTATTCTTGCAACATTACTTGGAACTCCTATATATGCTGATATTTTTGGAACTATTCCAATAGCTGAGGCATTACTTTTTAAAGGAGCTAATTTAGGAAGTATTTTAGCATTTATGATGGCTGTTACAACACTATCTCTACCATCTTTGATAATGTTAAGAAAAGCAGTAAAACCTAAATTATTAAAAGTATTTATTTTAATCTGTGTTGTTGGTATAATAATTGTAGGTTACATATTCAATAGTTTTCAATATTTTATAATATAGAGGAGAGAGAAGATGAAAAAAGTAGCTTTTATATGTGTGCATAACTCTTGTAGAAGTCAGATAGCAGAAGCTTTAGGGAAGCATTATGGAGCTGAGATTTTTGAAAGTTATAGTGCAGGAACAGAGACTAAACCACAAATAAATCAAGATGCAGTAAGACTTATGAAAAAAATATATGGAATAGATATGGAGAAAACTCAAAAATCTAAACTTCTATCAGAAATTCCCAATGTAGATATAGTTATAACTATGGGGTGCAACGTAAATTGTCCTACTCTTCCTTGTGAGCATAGAGAGGATTGGGGGTTAGATGATCCAAGTGGAAAATCTGATCAAGAGTTTATAAAAGTTATAGAGATTATAGACTCAAAAATAAAAGAGTTGGTTAAAAAATTAAGATAAGATTTTTTTTAAGAGCATAGAATAATAACTATGTTCTTTTTTTATAAAACATACTTTAAATAATATAAATTATTCCCATTTTATTTCTTCCTTTGTTTTATTTTATAAGGAATAGTTCTCCCAAATATTTTCCCTTTTCCAACAAGTTTTTCTTCCTCATATATTAAAAACTCTATATTATCTACTAAAGAACTATAATCTATTGTATCTGAATAAAGAGGTTGAACATTTCCAAATGCAACTTTATCAAAAAAACATTCAGTTCCATCAAGAAAACAAACTCCTAAATATTCAGATTTTCCTTTTACTACAAAATGAGGACAATATTTTCCACTAATTAAGCTAGGTGGATTTTTTCTTTTTCCACTCCAAAAAATTACTTCTACATAAAGTACAGCTTCATTTTCAAGAGTTCCAATCATATTACTCTTTCCTTTCAATAATACTATTTTCTTCAAAATAAAAATTTATCAAATAAAGTGATACTATAAAGTTTATAAAATATATAAGCCCTGTAAATGTTCCATTTAGAATATTAATCATTAGAAAAATATCTTCTCCTATTAAAATTATTAAAACTTTTGGATTAAAAAATTTTTTAGTTTTTCTAAAGCCATCTTTTAATCCTGTCATAAATTTTTTATCAACTAAAACTCCTAATACTTGGAAATTTATAATTAACCCTATAAAATTTATCATTACAGCAAGTAAAATATATTGCACTAAAGAATTTTCAATAATAAAGTTCATATCAATAGTATAATCTATAAATATAGCAATTCCAAGAAATATCAAACCAATAATATTAACTATTAAAACATTAAAAAATTTTTTTAAATTCATTGGCTTAGTCTGAACTTTTCCATTAATTTTAATTAGCATATTTAAGAATAAAATCTCTACTATCACTACTAATAATAAAGCTATAATTCCACCAGTAATCATTAAAAATAATCCATTTTTTCTCATCATACCGACAGCCATAATATATGTAGAAATTATAATCCCTGCTACAATTATCAAACCTATCAAAATTCCTATATATCTTATATAAAATCCTAAAGATTTTTCTCTTAATCTATAAGTAATCTCATCTTTTTTATCTGAAATCAGAAAATTTTTAAAAACTAACATCAGAAAACAGATAAAAATTGTTACAAAGAAAATAAAAAATAGATTTAAAATATCATAACAAATATAGCTGTTCAGTCCATAAAAAATAATAACAAAAACAAATAAATTAAAAATTACCCCATAAAATATAACTAAAACCCTTGAAGATTTTTCTTTAAAATATCTAAACATATCAACTATTGCTATTTTATACTTTAAATCTTTAATAGCAGAATACATAAATCCCACTGCAAAGAAAGATACAATAATATCAGTGAATGTTGTGCTTAAATTAAAGAAAAGTATTTTATTGTTAGTTATAAATTCATCTTGGTTTAAAATCTCTATTCTTTTATAAAGAATACAAGCATTTAAAGAAAAAACTCCCAAATAGATTAAAAAATTTATTAATATATCTTTCCATTTTTTAGTTTTATATTCTTCTATAAAAAGTATTGTTAATATCAGTGGAACAAAAATAGTAAAAGTTTCGGCTACAATTTCAAATCTGTTCACTCCAAAGACAACAAGCAGGTTTAATAAAAATATTATAACTATTCTAAATGGCTTTTTATAAAGTTCTGATACACTGTTTTTAAATATTTCTAACATAATATTAGCTCCTTTTAAAGATCTCCGTCTAGGAATTTTCCAACAATCTCTTCACAATTATTTATAAAATAGCTCCAATCTCCTATTTTAAAAATTTCTTCGTGTTCTCCGTCAAAAATATATAATGTTTTTTCTTTTGGATACCATAAAAGATGTAACCAATAGTTTTCTAAATCTTTTACTAAAGAAAGATATTTTTTTCTTTTCCAAATCAGTTCAACTGTATCTTCCAATTTCCAAAATTCAATATATTTACTGTCAATATTCTCTGGAAATTCTATTTTTAAATCTCCCTTATTAAAGAACTCTACCATATCTTTTGGCAGTTTATATTTTTTTATTATATTTTTTCTAGCTTCTTCGTTGTGAAAATCTACTGGCTCTAAACTTTTAATATAATCTATCATCTCTTGATTTTTATTTAAAACTGCTATTGAATATGGTCTTTCTCCAAATTTGTTTTTAATTGTTATATCAGCTCCCTTTTCTACAAGCCATTTTACTAATTTAAGAGAATCTGTAGTAGCAGCTACTATTATAGGAGTTGAGTTATCAGTAAAAACTTGGTCATATTCGTGATAATTTATATCAGCTCCATAGTCTAAAAACATTTGAGCTAATTTTTGATTTTTGTCATAGACAGCTTTTCTTAAACAATTATTTCCATATTTTTTAACAGTTACTCCATATTTCTCAAAAATATCTATATTTTTAAAATTTTCTCCATAATAAATATCGGTATAAATTCTTTTATATTGTTTTTTTGTGAGATTTTCCAATGCTCCGTGTTTAATAAATAATTCACACATCTCTGAAGATAAAAAACGAGCTGCACTTGAAATAGGAGTTCCCCAATCGTCTACATCAGCTTTTATATTCACTCCCTTTTCAATTAACCATAAGATAACTTCTTCCTTAATACATTGTATAGCTATTTCTAAAGGAGTTTCTGTTATAAATTCGCTTAAAGTAATTTTTTTATTTATATCCCAACCATTTTTATACTCTTTCTCTAAATTTTCCACATCACTATTTAAAATATATTCTACAACTTGAGGTACTTTTTCAAAGTTTCCAAGATAACCAATTTTGTACATAAGTTCCCTCCTTAGTTTTTATAGTTTATAATTTTTAGTAAAGTTCTATCAGATTTATAGAACTTCCATTCTCCAACTTTTTTTCCTTCTTTATACATACCTTCTGAAGAAAGGCTTCCGTTCTCATTATAATATTTCCAAAGTCCTATTTTCTCTCCTTGAAAAACTTCTCCCTCTTCTTCCAGTTGCCCATTTGGATAATATCCTCTATACTTTCCTTTTCTATCCTTTAAATTTTGCTCAAACTTTAAATTTCCATTTTCATAGAAAACTTTTATATTTTCCATATCTCCATTTTTAAAAGTTCCTATTTGAGATAGATTTCCATCTTCAAAAAACTCTTTAAACTCTCCATTAAGCTTTCCATTTTTAAAATTTTCAATAGATTTTACTTGCCCATTTTTATATTTTTTAATAATCTGTCCTGTAAAATTCTCATCTATTTGATAACCAAAAGAATAAAAACTCACAAAACAAAATAGAACTGATAAAATTAACTTTTTCATAAAATTTACCTCTTAGTCAAAATCAATACATAAAAAATGTTTTCCACAATGAAGGTATTTGAATAAATACCCTAATACTCTCCTATTACTCAGTAGCACAAAGTTCATTCATTTTTGGAATCAGTAATTTATCTGTCCACTGACAAATAATCTCAAAGGTATTATCAATTTTTTCTTCATTTCCTATATCAAGATATACTTCATTATCTTTTAGACTATAAAACAATGGTTGTGTATTGATACCTGATTTGGCATAACCATAAGGGTCATATGGACGGGTGTTTATTATAAAGCAAACATCTATGCTTATGCTATCTTTTGTATTCCCACTGAATGAGGAAAATGTAATCATATATGTGAAATTTTTACTATGCCTTGTAAGTGTTTTATCGGATTTTTTATATTTAAAGCCTAAATATCCATACTTTCCCTGTAACTTGTTTCCAAGCATTTGCATTGCTTCGTTAAAGTTCATTGTTCTTCCTCCATTTTTTTATCATAAAAATGAATATATCTTTTCAACTATTCATTTATATTCAGCTTTTAATTTTTCAATTAAAGAGCCTAGATGATTGTACCATTCTTCATAACTTGGATTTTGTCCATCATCATACCATAAATCTACTATTTCTCTTTCTCCATCTTCATCAGGAACTTTATTATAAATATTACTCAAATAGTCTATAAGATATTTTAAGGATTTTTTATCACTAGAAAATTTTTCTAATTTAGAAAAAGTAGTTTCATCTTCCTCTTCATCATCGTAATCTAATTTTCCATTTTCTTTAAAATCAAAATAAAGTTCGGATATAGCTATTGCTGTATTATCATAAAGAAAATCTATATCTTCAAAAGTTTCTCCTAACATTCCCTCTTCAATCATTAAATCTATTATTTCTTTTAAAGTAATTTCTTTTTTATCTTCAAATTCTTCAAGATATTCTCTTAAAATATCAACAACATCTAATCCCTCATCACTTTCTAATGCTTTTATACCCCAAGCTCCCATAATTTACCTCCTTATCCTGCTAATCCATTAACTAAAAAGTTTCCATTTTCCTCAATATAACATTCTATACAATGTCCTGCAAAATAATCAGGCTCAAAAGTAATATAAACTGATATATTCTCTGTTTCTCCATCTGAATAAATATCTGTTGTAATCTCTCCAAAATTCATACTTTTTTCAAAGTCTTCTTCAGTTATTGGAGTATAGACTTTATTGTCATCTATAAGATAGCAATTTTCTTCCTCCTCAACTTCTTCAGCTCCTTGCACCCATTCAGTTGCAAGATTTATATAATCTTTTTCTTTTAAAAGTTCCATAAGCTGTGATCTGTTTTTCTCAGCCTTTTCAAGCATATTATTTATTTTTTCTAAAGATTTGTTTAAAATATCTTTTAATTCAACTTCAGAAACTTCATCTTCTGTATCGTAGTTTAAAAGTAATTCTGAATTTTGCCCTAAAAAATCAATACTGGCAGTAAAATAATATCCCCAATCATTTTTCTCTATTTCAAAATCATCTATTGATATTTTTTTCATAGTCCACCTCTAATCAAAGAAATTTTTTATCTCTTTTCTTTTATCCAAAATTTCAAAAAGTTCGTCCATATCTAAATCAAACATCTTGCTTTCATCATCTATCTTAGAAAAATAATAATTTACTTTTTCTTCTCCAAACTCTTTTTCTAACTCTTCCCATTTACTTTTTAGCAGAGGGACAAAAGCCAAAGTATCATTTCCTAAACTTTCCATAAATAATCTTATTTCATACTCAGGCTGGATAATTTTATTTAAAGTTTTAATAGTTGTATCTCTATCAGAACCCTCTTTATCAGGATAAGATATTTTATATTCTTTTTCTTTCCATTCTATAAATATATCAAATCCCATTTCATTATCAACATCTTTACTTTTTCCTGAAAGTTCTCCTGATTGGATTACTCCCTCTATATAATTTATTATATCTTCATCATACTCTCTCCAATCTATCCAAACAAGTTTTTGACTGTTTTCCCCAAAATTATCAAAACTTTCTCTATCTTCATTTTTTAAAAACTCTTTCATATATTCCATAATCCACCTCAAAATTTTTCTAAATCATTATATAGTTGTTTATTAATTTCAGAGTCTCCATAACCACAAATTTTAGCTATTACTTCCATTCTTTTTAAAGATAACAATGTTTTTTCTTTTAAATCTTCACTGATTTTTCCAGTTATTTTTATTTGTGCAAAAGCTGTGGCTATTATTACTTCATCACTTTGATTAATTATAGCCTCTCTGCTTAAACCTTTATCTTTTATTTTTAATTCCTCTGCAAATGTTTTTTCATCAATTATAGGTACAGGCTCAAAATATTCTATTCCCCACTCTTTCTCTATTAAATATTTAGGGAAGTCTGAAAAACTAAAATTTTTATTTTTTCTTATTTTCTCCTCTATTATATGAAGAACATCATTTCCTGTATCACTTCCAAAAGGAGTTTCTTCATCTCCACAATTACAATAAAGTTGTTCATCAGTAAAATGTTTTCTAAAATTAGGGTGTGAAGTAAGCAAATCTATATCATATTCCATATCATCAAAATAATAACGATTTTCAAAATCAAAATTATTTACTTCTTTATATCCTTTTTTTAGTTTAGACTTAATAAGTTTTTCAGCTTGTTTCTCACATTCCTCTATACTATCCCACTCTTTAATCTCATATTTTCCAATGCTATCTATTTTTCCATAATTTACTACAAACTTTTCTTTAAAACTCTCTATCCACCAAAATTTATGGGATTTTTCATCAAAAAATTCAAAAGCTCTTTTCATAAAAACCTCCTTTACTTAATAGCATTGAAGAATTAACCAAACATTATCAAAGTTTTTATTTTTTAAATCTTCTTTTCTGATATTAAAATATATTTTCCCACTATCTCCAAAATACAATCCATAATCTCCAATTTCCAATTCACTTACCTGCATAAGCAAAATCCAATCTTTTGCATTTTCTTTTATAGATTTTTTAACTTCATTACTGCCATATTTTATAGGAGCAGAGCCATAATAAATATTTTTTCTAGCCACTCCCTCACATTCTTCCCAATATTCTCCTTGGATAAGTTCAGGGTGTCCTAAAAGTTTTGTAGTATCAGCTTTATATTCCAATTCTTCTAAATCTTTTTCAAACTCTTTTTCTTTTCTCTCCATTTCTTCATCACTATCATCAACATCATAATAATCTAGGAAATCAATAGGATAATCATTCATACTTTCAAAATTTATTTTAGATTCAGGAATTATACAATCCTCCTCCATATCTTCAGGAAAATCAGCAGGAACTAAATCTTCTATCTCTCCATCATAATAAAAAACCTTTGCACTTCCTCTGTCTTGTGGAGAAAATCCCCAAGTCATAGTAAATAATTCATAGAAAAAATATAGCATTCCTTTTTCAGGCAAAAGGCTTTCTTTATCATATTTATGAACTTCTTCACAATTAATCTGCATTAAAAATGAAAGTGGTCTGTTTTCAACTATTTTTTTATAATCTTCTCCATTATAATAAAACCATTGAAAATCTTTTGGTAAATCAGGTTTTCCACCAATTTTTGAAGTTCCTTTTGGTAATTTTTCTCTGTTTTCATCTTCAGAATAATTTATTAAAATAGCATTTCTTTTTGAAGTTTCAAGCATATTTTTATCTAACATATTAAAACTCCTTTCTAATCCCACCAAAAATACCATACACTAGAATTAACTAGACTTCCTGCCAGTTTTCCAAGAGTTTCATAACTTTGGTCTACATCAGGGCAATATCCATACATCTCTACTGCTGTTTCCATAGCTGTTTCTTTATCAGTGATAATTTTTTCAACTCTATACTCCAATACATCGTGAGTTATTGTAATAGGTACAGCTCCAAATTTTTCATACCAATATCTTGATATTGACATATGTTCTGATGTACTAGGACATTCATTCCAATTTCCCATAGGAAACCAAGCAAATATCTCCCAAGGATTTTTTACAGGAACTTTTACTATAAATAGTTCTTCAGGTTTATTTGTTCTATAGTTTAAAAATCCTATTGGAGAATTAAGTTTTTCCTCTTCAGTTTCTTCAAACTCTCCAACTATCTCTTCAATAAAAGAGATTTCGTCATCTTCTGCCTCAGTTTTTCTTCTATCTATTAAATCTCTTAAAATATTTTTTCCACCCTCTGAAAAAACAGATGATATATATTTTTTTCTATAATCTCTTACATCTTCTATATTAAACTCTTCATCATCTGATATATTAAAAGATAAACTTTCTAAAAGAGCTTCATCAACAGTTACAATCACAGGAAAATATCCTTTCTCTTTTCCCTCTTTGCTATATTTTTCAAATTTTTCCATAATTTCTTCATATGTATTATTAGGAAAATATTCATATTCACAATCAAAAAATTCTACAAAATTCTTTGCTAAATCGCTCATTACTACCATAGTATCACTCCTTTTTATTATGAATTGTATTCTTCAGCTATATCATTTGAATAAAAATCTTCCTCTACATTTCCCAAAAATTCAAGTTCTCCCCATTCATTAGAGATTTTTTTAACAGCTCCTCCATATTTACAAGAGGGTATTCCAAAGAAACAATTATATTTCTTATCAAATCTATCTTTTCCTAAAAATTTCTTCATAGGTTCTATTAAATCTTTCCATTCCTTAAATAAAACTTCTGGTTTATCAGTAGGCTCTCCACTATTTCCACATATTTGGAAATCTTCATCAAATGTTACTCCAAAATCATATTCAAATCTATTAAAGTATTCTTCAAACAACTCTTCAAAATCTTTTCTCCACTTTTTATCCACTGAAAAAATTTTTTCTAATTCTTTGTTAAAATCTTTCTCTAAAAAATTATATTCAGGATTATACTCTTCCTCCTCTTCATCCTCCTCAAAGATACAGTAAAATGATTGGATATATTTATAAAAATCTTCTACATCTTTAAAATTTCCTACCCAAAAACCTAAATAACCAGCTTTTCTTTCACATAATTTATCTAACATTTGGAACTTCCTTAATAACTTAGTTTTTAATCATATTACTCTTTTAAATTTGACTTATAAAGAAAAAAAGATTATAATGTTTATATAAATACCCTTTGGGTACTTATAAGATTGAGTTATTTAAGTTCAGATAGAAGCTCTCAAGTTTTTTTGGGAGCTTTTATTCTGCCCTTCGGGGTTCTTTCTATTCATCATCAGAAAATTCTTTTTCAATATCTATAAAATGAATATAGAATCCACAAAGCTCTCCTTTTTCACCATATCCAAAATAACAAGGATAATATCCATCTCCCCAACCTGATGCAAAAACAGGAATATTTAAGTCACTATTAGGGATTATAAAATTAGCCCAATCTCCACAATCTCTTTGATATTTAGGAGATTTTTTAAAACTTTCTTCTAACAATTCTTCAAAAATATCATCATAAGGATTGTCTGCCCTTTCCTCTTCTTCAAGTTTTTTCCAATATTTTACATACTCATCTTGAGATTTTTTGTCTGTTACACAACCCATTCCTGCATCTACACCAAAACCATAATATTCATCTTCCTTAGCCTTGTCCATTTCTTCTTCATTTCCTGTTACAGCTAATTCATAAACCACTGGCTTATTTTTGTTAAATTCAACCTTTACACAAGCATATCTATCTCCATAATCTTCACTTGGAACAACACAAATTTTTACAGGAAATTTTCCAACAGGAGTTTTTTGAATATATGTTTTAGCTTCTCCAAGTTCAACCAATGGGTCACAAGTTAAAATCTCTCCAGTAGGTAAATTAACTTCTCCAATATCTAAAGTATCAACTTCCATTATTCCTATCTTCTTTTCATTAAAATAACTTTCTAAATCTATTTTACATCTAAATTTCTCTTTGTTTCTCTCATACATTTCTTGCCACATAGTTTTGTCCTCCTGTGAGTAATTTAAAAAATCTATTTTCATACCGATTTTATTTCCTAATTCCCTTAATTTTTCTAAATTTGCCTTATTTACAGGGAAAATAGAGTAACTATCAGAGCTAGTATCAATATTTCCAATTAAAATATTTTTTTTACTAAATACTTTGTTAAACTCTCCACTCCAAATCTCTATATCATCATCTTCATCAAGGTTTAAATCTTCAATATTGCAGAAATTATCATCTATACCAACTTTTTTCATCACATCAGAAATCATTCGAAAATCTTCTAGCTCACATTTCCAATCTAAATAGCAAATATATCCATTTTCACTTAAAAGTAAAATCATTGCCACAATTTTTAATTCTATTTTTTTTAATTTAATTTTTCTTTTATCAGAAAGGGCATTTATCTCATCATCAAAATATCTGAAATTTATATCATTTCTTAAATAACTATTAAAATCTTCTAAAGTTAATTCTAATTTCTTTAGAATTTCTCTATCATTAACAGAGAGAATACCCGCTATTTTTAATAAAATTTCATCAGCATAAGAAGTTTCATCTTTTTTTACACTTGGTTTTATTAACAGGCATTTTTCAAATTTATTATCTTTCACTTGAAAAATATAGATTTTATCTCCCTCATAATCATAAATTGAATAAGTAGGAAACTTCAAATTTCTTTCTTTTATTTCAAATGGATTTTTTAACAGTTCATCTTTTGATATTTTTTTATCTAATAAAAGAAAATCTATCTCTTCACTATCAAAAGTTAAAAAATAAAATCCACTGCTTTGTAAATTATCTAAAACTTGTAGTATTATAAAAGTATCAATATCATCTGTTACTTTTTCCCAAGAGTATAAATCATCATTGGTTGTCATATATACAGGAGGATTTTCCAAAGCTAAATCCTCTTTTTTTATACCTGCATTCCATACCCCTTGATTTTCTGTCCAAAATATTAAGAAATTATCTGTTTGTTTCAAAGCTTTTTCTATCTCATCATTAGAAATTCCATCATCTTCTAAAGTTTCTCTCTTCCAAGTGTGAGAAAATCCAATCTCATCTAAATTTAAAATACTGCTAAAACAACTATTTATATCTAAATCTCCACATTCGTGATAATATCTTCTTAAAACTTTAGGGAAATTGGCTTTTAATCTGATTTCAGTTCTATTTATCTCTTCCCAACTTATTTTATAATTATTGTTTGAAGAGTTATTTCCAAAGACTTTTGTAAAAATAGGACTATTAAAAAAGTTTCCTGTATCTGTGATAGTTACTCTATTAATCTTTTTTCTATATAATAATTTAACTATATGCTCTGCTGATAAATTATATCTTTCCATATAACCACCTTATCTTTATTTGCTTTTTTTTATAAAGTATGATATTATTAAATTAAGAGAAAATGCAGTTGTAATTGTCCAGAAAAGAGAATAGTCTTATGCTATTCTCTTTTTATTTTTTTGTTCTCATGATATAATACTTTTGGGAAACCTCCCGAGAAAGGAGGCGAGAATAATTACAACTGCAGTAATACTGATCATTTTTATGTTGGTAGGGTTAATTGGGTTTATTTTTTGGCTTTTCCACATAGATCAGTAAAAAATTCTCGGGACAAGGATTGGACACCCTTGTCCTTTCTCTAAAAATTACCAATCTCTTTCTCTAATAGCTTCCTCTATATCAATATCTATTCCAAAATAATCAAGTATCTCTTCAATAGTTACCCCAATACTATCTCTTGCCACTGTTTCAATCTCACTTTCATTTTCATCAAACTCATCTTGCAGATCATTAATTTTTTCTGTCATCTCATCAAGCTTCTCTTGAACTTCTTCTAAATCTTTATACTCTTCTTTTTCTAAAAACTCAACTACTTCTACTATACAATCTTTTACTTTATCTACTAAAAATCTTGGATAATAATCATCATTATACATATCTTCCAAATAAACAAAATCAGGGTTTAATTTTTTCATAACTTACCTCCTACTCTTCATCTAGTGCTTCACAAAGTTTATCAAAAATAGGAACAATCTCATCAGGTATTCCCTCTCCCCAGTTTGGACTTTCTAAAACTTCTCCCTCTAAAGCCATATACATCTCTTTAGGTATCTCAGCTTTCATCTCAGTTTCGTCAACTTCCTTTGTCCAATCATAGCCAGAATATACATCATTTTTAGGATTAAAAGCATATTTTTGATTTTTATAAAATCCTAAAATATAATTTTTCTCAAGAGTTTCCACAATATCAAAATCTTCTAAAACCCAATCACCCTCTTCTTCACACTCTTCTCTATCTTTATATTTTTTAAAAAATTGAGGATTCATATACCAATATAGGAATAGAGCTGTTCCCTTATCAGTATCTGGTTGTTCTGCTATCCATTTAATAACCTCTTTAGAATTATCAAAGTTCCAATCTATTGCTAAAAGTTGTCTCTCTTTTGGAGTGTTTTTCTTTAGGTAATCTATAATTAAAGCTGTTTCTAACTCATCAAACTCATCTTCATCAATTTCTACATTTTCCCAATCAAACTCTTCTTTTAAAATATCTTCAATTTTTAACATAAATATCCCTCCTTAGCAACAATCCCAATTATATATTGCTCTATCAAAATTAAGCTCTTTTAAATCTTTCTCCCTTATAAAGAAATTAGCAATTCCACAATCTTCCCACATAATCTCATTTTTTTCTGTTCCAACACTATCTATTTGTAGAAGTAGTATCTCATAATCTCCAACTTCTCTAATATCAGATTGAGTGAAATCAGGGAATCCCCCTATCTTATGTCCTGCTCCAAATAATCTTTCTCCAATTTCTTTATCCTCTTCTAAAATATCCCATATTTCCCAGTAATTTAATTGATTTTCTTTATCATATATTTTTAATATATCACTATATTTCTCTTTATTTTTATCATAAAATTTTTTCATCTCTCTATCTACTATCTCTCTAAAATCATCATTACTATCTGAAAAATATCCATCTGTTAATTTAAAGCTTAAAGAGAACTCTCCTTCTACTGGAAAATAACTATCTTCATCTTTATAAGGTTTATATTTTTCTAAAACTTCTTCTTCTGTTACACTTTTGTCAATTTCTTTATAATAAACAACTTTAAATCCATTTCCTAAATGTGTGTTATAATCAAGCCCAAGGACATCGTCATTTAATATCCAAAATTGTAATATTCCCTCTTTCATTGGATAGATATTATTTTTTGGCAGTTCTTCTATATTTATTTGAGCAAGTAAAGTAAGTTGTTCATTTTCTTTATTTTTAGGAGCTCCTGCATTTTTTGGTAAATATGGAACTCCTCCAAATTTACTTTGGAATAGATTTGGTTTATCATCTGATAAACTAATTTTTATCATAGACTTTTTATTTTTTTCTAAAATATCCAAAACAACTTTCTTTATATCTTCATTAAATCTTAATTCTTCTTCGGTTAATTTTTTCTTTCTAATAAATTATACC
>UQQO01000013.1 GCA_900543175.1 uncultured Fusobacterium sp. | reverse complement strand
CATTTATCACTCTTTGTTATTAAAAAATAATAACTAAAAAATGATAAACTTTACAATACACTTTTCCTATAATAATTATAGCACTTTTTTGTCAAAAAATTAACTACTTATTTTTTGTTTTTTGCCGTTCAAAAATCGTATTTTTAATTTTTATACGTATTGATTGCTTTTTTTAAAAACATACAACCTGTCAATTGCATCTCAATATAAGTTATACCAATATTTTAAAGTAAAGTCAAGTACTATGAAAGAGTTTATATATTTTTTGTTTAATTTTAATCATTTTGTTAGTAAAAAGTAATCAATAATTATTTTTTGTTTTCTCCATTTTTCTTTAATTTTAGTTATTTTTATCCTTTTATTTTTTTCTAAGATCTTTCAACAAAATTCCATATATTTTTTTTATTTTTTTCATTATACTTTTTTATTTTATGGGCAACTTTTATTCAAACTCTTTTTTATAGTTTTTATATTAAATTATATTTATTTTTCTATAATAAATTGATATAATGCTATTGGAGGTAATTATATATGAAATTAAATGAATTAGAAACAGTGGTTAATCTTTTAAATAAAGATATGAAAATTATACAAAGGGTTGACCATTTTGCATTCTCTCTAGATTCTCTTCTAGTTTCAGAGTTTGCATCAATAACTAAATATACCAATAAAATTGTAGATTTAGGAACAGGAAATGGAGTGATCCCTCTATTTCTTTCAAAAAAAACAAAAGCTCAAATAACTGGAATTGAGATTCAAGAGATCTCTAGTGATTTAGCTAAAAGAAATGTTCAACTAAATAATTTAGAAGATCAAATCTCTATTATAAATGATGATATGAAAAATTGGAGAAAATATTTTAGAAATAACTCTATTGATATGGTTATTTCAAATCCACCTTTTTTTAAATTTGATGGAAATGAAAAACAGCTTAATGATCTAACTCAACTTACCCTTGCTAGACATGAAATCTCTATTACCTTAGAAGAGATTATTCAAACTGCATCTAATCTTTTGAAAGATAAAGGTCATTTTGCTTTAGTCCATAGAGTTGATAGATTCATGGATATAATTGAAAATATGAAAAAATATGATATTGAACCTAAAAAAATCCAATTTTGTCATACTAAAATAAATAAAGAGGGAAAAATACTTCTTGTAGAGGGAATTAAATATGGTAAACCTGGTTTAAGAATACTTCCACCTTTAATTGCCCACGATGATGATGGACAGTATTCTGCTGAAGTTCTTGAAATGTTTAAGTAATTTTTTCATTTTGGGGAGGATTATATGAATGAAAATAGAATTCTTATTATGGCTAATATGGTAGGAAAAATGGCACTTCAAAGTGGTGCTGAAACTTACAGAGTTGAAGATATTATAAATAGAATTTGCAAACACTATGGTCTCAATGCTCAATGTTTCGTTTCTATTACTTGTATTATTACTTCTGTAAGAAATTCTAAAGGTGAATTGTTCTGTTCTGTTGAACGTGTTCCAAATAGATCTACCAACTTAAACAAAGTTCATTGTATAAATCAATTGGTGAGAGATATAAAAAAATATACATTGGAAGAATTTACTCAAGAAGCTGTTAAAATAGACAGAGAGGTTCCTTATAGTAAATTTATGTATTTTTTAGCTTACTGCCTTGGAGCTGCTTCCTTTGCTCTACTATTTAAAGGAGGAGTTCACGATGCTGTGTCTGCTTCTATTGGTGGAGGACTTATATTTATAATTTCAGATTTTGCAGCTAAATTGCAATCTAATAGTTTTTTTATCAATACTTTAGGGGGATTTATCTGTACCATCTCAGCTTATTTAGCTTATAAGATAAATTTTATAACATCTGTTTCCTACTCAATCATTGGAACTATTATGCTTCTTGTTCCTGGAATAGCTCTTACTAATGCTATTAGAGACTTAGTAGCTGGAGATCTTCTTTCTGGTATGTCAAGAGCTGTTGAAGCTTTTTTAGTGGGTGCTGCCCTAGCTATTGGAACAGGTTTTGCTCTATTTATACTTTTAAAGTTAGGAGGAATATAGATGTTGTTAGAGATGTTATGGGCTGCTGGGAGTACATTTGCCTTTGGAATACTTTTTAACTTAAAAGGAAAAAAACTATTTTTTGCAGGAGTAGGTGGAGCATTAGGTTGGGGAGTTTATATTATTTTCAAAAATGCTGAATATTCAATTCCAGCTTCTTTTATGTTTGCCTCTATGGCTCTCACTATCTATTCAGAAGTTATGGCAAGAATATTAAAAACTCCTGTAACTTCCACTTTAATTGCTAGTCTTATTCCTTTAGTTCCAGGTAGTGGAGTTTACTTTACCATGTCCTATCTTGTGGAAAATAAACTTGAAGAGGCTATGTCCAAAGGAATTGAAACCGTATTAATTACTGCTGCTATCACTGTTGGAATAGTTTTTGTATCCACTTTTTCACAGATTTATTATAAAATAAGAAGATATAATAGAATTAAAAAAATGGTAAAATTAAGAAAGTCAAAAAAGAAAAAACAGATAAATAAGATGTAATTATTCTAAATAAAAAACACTCTCTATTGTAAGTAGAAAGTGTTTTTTATTATTTAAACTCTATTTGAAATACAAAGAATCCTCTTTCTTCATCATAGTCTACTTTATATAGGATATGTAAAAAATCCAATATATTTTTTACTATTGCTAAACCTAATCCTGTTCCCCCATATTTTCTTTTTCTAGAAAAATCTAACTTGTAGAAAGGTTTAAATATATTTTCTAAATTATCTTTAGAAATAGGTTCACTACTATTTTCAATAATAAAAATATTATTTTTTAATGTAATATTTATTATTCCTCTATTATCTATATAAGTAATTGCATTGGTTAAAAGATTATTTATTACTACATCTAATTTTTTTAAATCTCCTTCTAATTCTGCATCTTCTATATCTATTTTTAATGTTATATTTTTTTCCTCTATATCTAAAAGATATTTACTTAATATTTTTTGAAAAAATTTATTAAATATGAATTTATCCCTTTTTAAATTAAAAAATTCATGCTCATAACTGTGGTATGAGTTTAAATCTTTTATCATCTTATCTAGATAAGTTCCCTCTTTATACATAATTGAATATATCTTTTCTATTCCCTCTTGATCATCTATAATTTTATCTTGTAAAACCTCTATATATCCATTAATTATTGCTATTGGTGTTTTCAATTCGTGGCTTACTGAATTTATAAATTCCTTTTCAAACTTCATAAATTTTTGATTTTTATCCAATTCATACTTTAATTTTTCATTTAATATCTTTAGCTCATCATTGTTTTTCTTTAAGTTTTCTGCCATTGTAGTAATATTATTTCCTAAAATAGTCAATTCATTATTCCCTTTAAAATCAATACTCTTAGAGAAATCTAGATTCAAAACACGAGTTGAAATATCCTCTAAT
Organism: uncultured Fusobacterium sp.; assembly: GCA_900543175.1. Taxonomy (GTDB): domain Bacteria; phylum Fusobacteriota; class Fusobacteriia; order Fusobacteriales; family Fusobacteriaceae; genus Fusobacterium_A. Next base: position 24,987 of record UQQO01000013.1, on the reverse strand, counting down.
ACCTCTATTGGAACTGCCATTTTTTTTGATATAAAATAAGATAAAATCAACATCAATATCAGTAAAAAAGGAGTAACATAAATATAAGAGGACAAAATAATTTTATAAATTATCTCAGGTATAACCATTAAAGATGAAATCACAGCATACTTATTATCACCTATTTTTTTTATCACATATATCTTATTTAAAAAATTTGTAGATTTTTCAAATCTAATTTCCACACTATTTATAGCCATCTTTCCAAAATCTATTTTCCAAAATTTTTTATTTAAATAATTAAAAAGTTCTAATCTATGTTTATCTTCCTTCCCATCAATAATTTCTAATTTAATATCTTTATTTTTTTTCAACTCATTTTGTATTTCAAATGCTATTTTATTTTCATCTATCATATGGACTATTTTATCTAATTCTGCAATCTTTTTTCTTTCAATATAACTTTTCATATAAAAACTATGAAAACTATATAATAATATCAAAGGAATATATGTTATTATTATTAAAGTAAAAAAAATCTTATAAAATATTTTTTTCATATTCTTCCTCTTAATCTATTTCAAATTTATATCCAATATTCCTAACTGTTTTTATATATTCCTCTCCTATCTTCTTCCTTAAATTTTTTATATGAACATCTACGATTCTATCATTTCCATCAAAGTCATATCCCCATATCTCTACAAGCATCTTCTCTCTTCTTAAAGCTATATTAGAGTTTTTTATCATATACATTAAAATTTCATACTCTTTAGGAGCTAATTCTACTTTTCTTCCATTTACACTTACAGTATGTGAAATATCATTTATCTCTATATTTCCAATTTTTAAAATATCCTCTTTTCTATTCTCTCTATTTTTTAAAATTGTTTTTATTCTAGCTACTAATACCTTATTGCTAAAAGGTTTTGTTATATAATCATCTGCCCCTAATTCAAGTCCAAAGACTTCATCATTTTCATCAGCTCTAGCAGTCATAATTATCACTGGTACTGAACTATATTGTTTAATCTCTCTACAAATACTCCATCCATCTTTTTTAGGTAGCATAACATCTAATAATACTAAATCAAAAGTTTTAGCATAGAATAGATTTATCCCTTCCTCTCCATCTTCTGCTTCTTCAACTTCATAACCACAAGCATTTAAATATACTCTCAATATATTTCTTATCTCTTTTTCATCTTCTATTATAAGTATTTTTTTCATAAATTTACTCCCAGCTTTTCTTAATTATACCATACAACAAATTAATAATAAAATACTATTCTTTTATAATTTTATAATTTTAACATTTACTTATTAATATATAATGCATTTTTTATTAAAAACAGTTTACATTTACAACATATTTTCTTCACAAAAAAAGAGACCGACACAAAGTCGGTCTCCAAACTATATTAGATAGTTAAATATCTATTATTGTTTTTCTGCAGTGAAGTCCATATTAGCAAGTCTGTTGTATTGTCTCCATCTTCTTTGAGCTTCGAATTTATTTTTTTCATATAATTCTTTAGCGTGAGCTGGATTTGCTTTAGCTAGAGTAGCGTATCTAACTTCTCCTAATAGGTATTCTTCATATTTATCCCAGTTAGGTTCTTTACAATCTATTTGTAGTGGGTTTTTACCTTCTGCTTCAAGAGCTGGGTTGTATCTGAAGATTGGCCAGTATCCACATTCAGTAGCAAGTTTCATTTCGCTTTGAACTTTAGACATACCTTTCTTTACACCGTGGTTGATACATGGAGCATAAGCTATGATTAGAGATGGTCCATTGTATGCTTCAGCTTCTTTAAGAGCTTTTAGATATTGTTGTTGGTTTGCACCCATACATACTTGTGCAACATAGATGTGTCCATAAGACATAGCAATTGCAGCAAGGTCTTTTTTCTTAACTGATTTACCAGCAGCAGCGAATTTAGCGATTGCTCCTGTAGGTGTTGATTTAGAAGCTTGTCCTCCAGTATTTGAGTAAACTTCTGTATCTAGAACTACAATGTTAATATCTTCTTTAGAAGCTAGAACGTGGTCAACTCCACCATAACCGATGTCATAAGCCCATCCGTCTCCTCCGAAGATCCATTGAGATTTTTTAACTAGGTATTGTTTTAAGCTCATGATTTCTTTACATACTTCACAATCTTTTCCTTCAATAGCAGCAACTATTTTAGCTGATACTTCTTGAGATTTGTGAGCGAATGATCTGTTTTCGATCCATTCTTTGAATAGTTCAGCTAATTCAGCTGGAACTTTATCCATGTTTTCTTCCATGATGTTTTGAAGTCTATCTCTCATAGTTTCTACTGCAACGTGCATTCCCATTCCATATTCAGCGTTGTCTTCGAATAGAGATGATCCCCAAGAAGGTCCATGTCCATCTTTGTTAGTTGTATATGGAGTAGCTGGTGCAGATCCACTGTATATTGAAGAACATCCAGTAGCGTTAGCTATCATCATTCTTTCTCCAAATAATTGAGTTATAGCTTTTAGATAAGGAGTTTCTCCACATCCTGGGCAAGCTCCGTGGAATTCAAATAATGGTTGAGAGAATTGAGATCCTTTTACAGTATCTTTTGACATTAAGTTGCTTCTGTATTCAACGTTGTTGAATAGGTAAGCTGCTTTTTTGTCTTCTCCTGCTTCTAGAGATGTAGCGATAGGCATCATTACTAGAGCTTTTTCTTTAGCAGGACATACGTTAGCACAAGATCCACATCCAGTACAATCTAGAGCAGAAACTTGCATTCTATATTCAAATCCTTCTAATCCTTTTCCAATAGGTTTAACAGTTGTTAATTCAACTGGTGATGCAGCTTTTTCTTCAGCTGTCATTAAGAATGGTCTTAATACTGCATGTGGACATACATATGAACATTGGTTACATTGGATACAGTTTTCAGCTTTCCATACTGGAACGTGAACTGCGATTCCTCTCTTTTCGAAAGCAGAAGTTCCGTTTTCGAAAGTTCCATCTTCATATCCATCAAATGCAGATACTGGAAGGTCATATCCTTTAATTGCATTTACTGGTTTAGCAATTCTTTCTACGAATTTTTCTGTTTTAGTCATTTCGTGTGAGCAAGATCCACAACAACAATTTTCATGTTCGTGTCCTTCGCATGCACATTCAACTTCTAGGTCAGCCCAAGCTGGATCTACAGGAATTTCTACTAATCCTTCTGCTCCTTTATCGATAGCGCTATAGTTCATTTGAACGATATCGTCACCTTTTTTAGCATAAGATTTTTTAGCGTAGTCTTTCATGTATTGTTGTGCTTCAGCAAATGGGATGATATCTGCTAGTTTGAAGAATGCAGCTTGCATGATTGTATTAGTTCTTTGTCCTAATCCAATTTCTTCAGCTAGAGCAGTTGCGTTGATTATGAATAATCTAGCTCCGTTTTTAGCTAGGTCTTTTTTAACTTTTGCTGGGATATCAGCTATAGCTTCTTCTGGAGTAGCCCAAACACCGTTTACTAAGAATGATCCTCCTTTTCTGATTCCAGAAGTCATATCATATAGGTGTAAGTAAGCTGGTACTGAACAAGCAACGAAACTTGGGTTAGAAATTAGGTAGCTTGCTTTAATAGGAGATTTTCCGAATCTTAAGTGAGATCTAGTAACTCCTCCTGATTTTTTAGAGTCATATGCGAAGTATCCTTGAGCATATAAATCAGTTTTGTCTCCAATGATTTTGATAGAGTTTTTGTTAGCTCCAACTGTTCCGTCAGCTCCAAGTCCGAAGAATAGACATTCTTTAACGTCTGGGCTAGTAACAGATACTGGTGCTCCTACTTCTAGTGAAGTGAAAGTAACGTCATCTACGATACCAACTGTAAATTTATTTTTAGGTTGATCTAATTTTAAGTTATCAAATACTGCAATAACTTGTGCTGGAGTAGTATCTTTAGAAGATAGTCCGTATCTTCCTCCAACGATTACTGGAGCATTTTCTTTTCCATAGAATATTGATTGGATATCTTGTAATAAAGGTTCTCCAACTGATCCAGGTTCTTTAGTTCTATCTAAAACAGCAATTTTCTTAACTGATTTAGGGAATACGTCAAAGAAGTATTTTTCAGAGAATGGTCTGAATAGGTGAACAGAAACGATACCTACTTTTTCTCCTTTAGCGTTTAAGTAATCGATTGTTTCTTCAGCGATTGGACAAATAGATCCCATAGCTACGATAACTCTATCTGCATCTGGTGCTCCATAGTAGTTGAAAGGTTTGTAGTCTCTTCCAGTTACTTTAGAGATTTCAGCCATGTAGTGAGCTACTACATCTGGTACTGCATCATAGAATTTGTTTTGAGCTTCTCTTGCTTGGAAATAGATGTCGTCGTTTTCAGCAGTTCCTCTTGTTACTGGATGTTCAGGGTTAAGAGCTCTTTCTCTGAAAGCTTGAACAGCATCCATATCGATTAAGTTTTTGAATACTTCGTAATCCATTACTTCAACTTTTTGAATTTCGTGAGAAGTTCTGAATCCATCAAAGAAGTGCATGAAAGGTACTCTTGTTTTGATAGCTGCTAAGTGAGCTACTCCTGCAAGGTCCATAACTTCTTGAACTGTGTTAGTTGCAAACATAGCAAATCCAGTTTGTCTAGCTGCATAGATATCTTGGTGGTCACCGAAGATTGATAGTGCTTGAGCAGAAAGTGCTCTTGCAGATACGTGAATAACTCCTGGTAGAAGTTCTCCAGCTATTTTATACATGTTAGGTATTTTTAAAAGTAATCCTTGAGAAGCAGTATATGTAGTTGTTAATGCTCCTGCTTGTAAAGATCCGTGTACTGTTCCAGCAGCTCCTGCTTCTGATTGCATTTCTACTACTTTTACTGGTACTCCGAATATGTTTTTCATTCCTTTTGATGCCCATTCATCTGTATATTCTGCCATTGGAGATGATGGAGTGATTGGGTAGATTCCAGCTACTTCTGTAAACGCGTATGAAGCGTATGCAGCAGCTTGGTTACCGTCCATAGTCTGCATTTTTTTAACCATTACAATTTCCTCCTATAATTTAAAAAGTATTTTAAAAAACTACTCTGTACTATATATTTTAAATCATTATTAAAATTTGTCAATTAATAATTGATTTTTTTTGATTTTTTTATTTTTCTGTAACTATTCTATATGTATCTCTTGCTATTACTAGCTCTTCATTTGTAGGGATTTTATAGATTAAAACTTTTGAATCTTCAGTAGAAAGTTTTACATTTCCTTTCTTTCTTACAGAGTTAACTTCTTTATCTAATTTAACTCCCATGTATTCTAATCCTTCACAAACTCCTGCTCTAATTCCAGCAGCATTTTCTCCGATTCCTCCAGCAAAACAGATAGCGTCTACTCCACCCATTGCAGCTGCATAAGCTCCAACATATGATTTAATTTTGTAGATGAACATCTCTTCAGCTAATTTAGCTCTTTCGTCTCCTTCAGCTACTCCATTTTCCATATCTCTACAGTCAGATGATTTTCCAAATATTCCAAGAATTCCAGATTGTTTGTTTAATCTGTTATCCATTTCTTTATCAGATAATCCTCTTTTATTTTTAATGAATAGAACTGCTGCAGGATCGATATCTCCACATCTAGTTCCCATCATTAATCCTTGTAATGGAGTAAGTCCCATTGAAGTATCTATACATTTTCCATCAAGTACAGCTGACATTGAAGCTCCATTTCCTAGATGGCAAACGATGATTTTTGAATGCTCAGGATTTCCCATGATCTCTCTCATTGTTTCAGAAACATATAAGTGAGATGTTCCGTGGAATCCATATTTTCTTACTTTTAATTCTTTATAATCTTCATATGGTAAAGCATACATAAATGCTTTTGCTGGCATTGTTTGGTGGAATGCAGTGTCGAATACTCCTACATTTGGTTTTCCAGGCATAAGAGCCATACAAGTTCTAACTCCCATTAAGTTAGCTGGGTTGTGAAGAGGTGCTAAATCGTTATTTTCTTCTACTGCAGCCATTACTTCTTCGTTTAGTAATACTGAACAAGCAAAAGTTTCTCCTCCGTGTACTAATCTGTGTCCAATAGCATCTACTTCTTCAACAGAAGCGATAACTCCGTGTTCTTTATCAGTAATTGCATCAATTACTAATTCTAGTGCTTCTTTATGAGTTGGCATTGGTTTTTTTATTTCTATTTCAAAATCTTTAGCTGGAACTTCATATTCCATTCTTGATCCATCTATTCCTATTCTTTCACAAAGTCCTTTTGCAAAAACTTCTTTAGTTTCAGGATTCATTAATTGATATTTTAGTGATGAACTTCCACAGTTTATTACCAAAACTTTCATTATCTTATTACCTCCAATATTATTTTTAAGAAATTATTATTCAGCTGCTTGTACTGCAGTTATAGCTACTAGGTTAACGATGTCATCTACTGAACATCCTCTTGATAAGTCGTTGATTGGAGAAGCTAGTCCTTGAATTAATGGACCATATGCATTTGCCCCAGCTAATCTTTGAACTAATTTATATCCGATGTTTCCAGCTGCTAGGTTAGGGAATACTAAAATATTAGCAGTTCCTGCTACTTTAGAATCTGGACATTTTTTCATTGCTACTGATTTTACTATAGCAGCGTCAGCTTGTACTTCTGCTGTGAATGGGAATTTAACTCCTCTTTCTTCTAGGATTTTTCCTGCTTCGATAACTACATCGATATCAGGGTGACTAGCTGATCCTTTTGTAGAGAAAGTAAGTAAAGCTACTTTTCCTTCCATTCCTACAACACTTTTAGCTGTTACAACTGAAGCTTCAGCTATATCTGCTAATTGTTCTGAAGTTGGAACTGGGATAACTGAACAGTCTCCAAATAATAATACCTCTCCATAAGTATCTTGTCTTTCAGTAAGTTCCATAACGAACATAGAAGATACTGTTTTAATTCCTTTTTTAGTTCCTATTACTTGTAATCCAGCTCTTAATACGTCAGCTGTAGGAGAATCTGAACCTGATACCATTGCATCAGCATCTCCCATTTTTACCATCATAGCTCCATAGAAGTTAGGATCTTTTGTCATGATTTCTCTTGCTTTTTCGTAAGTCATTCCTTTTTTAGCTCTTAATTCAGCAAATTTTGTTGCATAAGCATCAACTCTATCTGATTTAGCTATTTCTATTATTTCTACACCTTTTAAAGAGATTCCTAAGTCATTAGCAACTCTTTCCATGTCTTCTTTATGTCCTAAAACTATTGGTTTAGCAACTCCTAGCTCTACTATTTTAGCAGCAGCAGTTATTACTCTTTCATCTGTTCCTTCTGGTAATACAACTCTTTTTCCTACTGTTCTTGCTTTTTCTCTTATTTTAACTAAAAAACTCAAAACAATCACTTCCTTAATATTTTATTATAATTTTTTTATTTTTTTATCATATCCACAGGACACACCTATCCCTTGCCTGTTAAATATATACTAACAAATTTTAACTATAATTACAACTTTTTTGTTTTATTATATATAGAATAAAAGTAAAACTCTAGTCAAATATAGCCTGTATATATTCTTTGGCATCAAATTTTCTTAAATCTTCAATTTTTTCTCCAACACCTATGAATTTAATAGGCTTTTTGATCTCTTCAGATATACTAAATACTATCCCCCCTTTAGCTGTTCCATCTAGCTTAGTTATAATAAAACCTGTTAAATCTGTTACTTCATTGAAAACTTTTGCCTGTGAAAGTCCATTCTGACCTGTAGTTCCATCTATTACTAAAATAGATTCATAGTGTCTATCACCTAATCTTTTCTTAATAATATTATGGATTTTTTCTAGCTCTTTCATTAAGTTATTTTTATTATGAAGCCTTCCTGCTGTATCTATAATAGCTATATCTGCCCCTCTTGATTCAGCAGCAGATAGAGTATCAAAAACCACAGCACCAGGATCAGAACCTTGAGTACTTTTTACTATTTCAGCACCAGATCTCTTTGCCCACTCTTCAAGCTGCTCAATAGCAGCTGCTCTGAATGTATCTCCAGCACCTAAAATTACTTTTTTACCCTCTTTTATATATTTTGAAGCTAATTTACCAATTGTTGTTGTTTTCCCAACTCCATTAACTCCAACTACTAAAATAACATTTAATTTTCCATCTTCTATTTTTATATCATTTCCCTCTTTTATCAAGAACCCTTCCATTACCTCTTTAAGAACTGGATATATATCTTTTGGATCTTTTATTCCTCTTTTCTTAACCTCTTTTTCTAAAGCTCCAACTATTTTCACTGTCATATCCATTCCAATATCAGATTGTATTAATATATCTTCTAACTCCTCATACATCTCATAGTCAATAACATCTCTTCCTAAAATAAAAGACTTTAATTTTCCGAAAAGTCCCTCTCTTGATTTAAATAGTTTATCCCTTAAAGAAGCAAAAAATCCTTTGCTTTCCTCTTTTTTAGGCTCCTCTTTAATCTCTTCTTTTATAGCTATTTCAACTTTTTCTTCTTTGTCATCAGCTATTACTTCTTTTATTACTTCCTCTTTAACAGTTTCATCAGCTATTTTTTCATCTAATTTTTTATCTTTAATTTCCTCTTTTATCCCTTTATTTTCTTCAAGAATCTCAGAAATCTCAACTCCTGCAACTGTTACATTAGATTTCTCTTCCTCTTTCTTATCACGTTTAAACAATTTACTAAAAAAACCCATTAAATTTTTCCTCCTAATAATACTCTATTATTTATAATTTTACCACATCTTCAAGTGATTTTCAATGTATAAGCACCATAAAAAATACACCTTTAATCTCACTAAAGATATAAGGTGTATCTCTTTAATCTTATTGAATTTTAGTTAAAATATCTCTTACAGCTAATATTCCCATTACTGCTGCTATATTAAGTCCACTTCCATATCCTGAACTATCTCCAGCTGCGTACAATCCTTTTATACTTGTTTCCATATCTTTATTTATTGCTATTCTTGTGCTTCTAAATTTTATCTCTGGGAAGTAAAGTAACAGATCCCCAGAAGCAAATCCTGGAGTTATTTTATCTAATACCTCAATAAACTCCATAATATTATCCAATAATCTTTGTGGACATGCTAGAGCTATATCTCCAGCTACATAATCTTCAGTAGTTGGAACAATATTTAATCTTGAAAGTTTTTCATCAGTTGATCTTCTTCCAGCTTTTAAATCAGCATATGATTGAACTAATAGTTTACCACCAGTTAGCATTGATGACATCTTAGCTATGGCAGTTGCATATTCAAATGGTTGATTAAATGGTTGTGTAAATTTTTTAGTACAAAGTAATGCTAAGTTTGTATTTGTAGATTTTTTATCCTTATAAGCATGACCATTTGCCAATACAAAATCATCTTCATACTTTTCAGCTGCTATAAATCCACTTGGATTGCTACAGAAAGTTCTCATTTTATCTCTATAGTTTCTTGAGTAATAGATCATCTTTGCTTCATAGAAGTTCTCATTGATCTCTTTCATAATAATATCAGGAATCTCTGCTCTTACTCCAATATCAATAGCTCCATTTTCATATTTAATATTGTGTTCCTTACAAAGATCCATCATTTTTTGAGCTCCACTTCTTCCCATTCCAATTACAACATTATCAGAATAGTATTCCTCTTTTTCCCCTTTGTGAGTTACAACAACACCTTTTATCTTCTCATCTTCAACTATTAAACTTTCAATCTCTCTTTCTGTAACAAACTCTACCCCTTTACTTAATAGATAATCTATTAACTCTGAATAAAGTTTTCTCGATCCATCTGTTCCAAGGTGCATTGTTGGAGTATCAACTAATTGAATACCATTTTCTATACAACCTTTTTTTATTTTTTCCATTGTTGCATTGTAATTAAGTCCAGCTGGCTCCTCATTAAATCCAAATTTTCTATAAATATCTACAACATATTGAATAGTATCATTAACTACTTTTTTGCCAGTTACTGTATGTACATCTCCTCCAACTCTATAATCCATATTGAATTTTGAGTCTGAAAATGCTCCAGCTCCACTTACACCATATATTATAGAACAAGTTGGACAATTTACACAGTTACCTAAAGTTTCTTTAGGACAAACTCTATTTTTTAACATACGTCCCTTGTCTATAACTAAAACCTTTACTCCATCTTTTTTTTCAACAGCTTCGTAAGCTCCAAATACTCCAGCTTGTCCGCCTCCTAAAAAGATAATATCATATTTCACTATTTTTTTACCTCCAATATCCTTAATTAGTATTCACACCAATCTACATTCTGTGAAAATATATTTACTGGCAAATTAGCATGAATCTCCCCTGTTCTTCCTGAAAAATCATAGTTCCAACCACCTGTTCTACTTCCCTTTGAAAAATTATCGGTATCATAGATCATATTGCTTTCCCCTATATTTTCATTTTCAGGAGTACTAGGTAATGAATCTCTACCATAAATCTCTGCAAAAGATATAAATTTGCCATTTTTATCTGTATAATCCAATATTCTTAGATTATCCTTTGCTCCCTCTTGAGTTAAGTTTGGATATTCATTAGCTAATTGATAATACTCTTCTAATGCTATCCTTAACTCTTTTAGTTGCCTCAATGTATACTCAGCTCTTTTAGCCTGTTTTAAATCTTTAATATTATAAAATGCTAAAAAAATAATTACTATTGCAAATATAACTACTGCTATTCTCCAAATTATTTTTCTCAAACGCTCTTTTTTTTCCATTATAATTTCCTATCTTTTGGGTTTAATAAAAGCATCTCTAACTATTATTCCAGCTTTTTTAGGAAGAGTAATCTCTATCTCTAAAGGACCTCTTTTTACAGATATCCATCCCAATCCTTTAAATACTAACTCTTCTCCAGCTTGAATCTTAACTTTTTTCTTAATCATATCTAAGTTTTTATAAGTATCTCTACATTTTTCACATGGTGGGAAGAATAGATCGCTTCTTTCCCCTGCTAATAACTCTTTTAATTTCTCTACATTAGTTTCATGGAAAGTTACATCTTTAGCAGCATAAAGTGAAAAGATAGGTGTTACCTCATCTTCATTAATTACTCTGAACCATAATAGATCTCCTATTATTAAAGCTCTTCCTTTTTTCACCTTAAATGTTTTTCTTGATATCTCTCCAGAAGGTACCATCTTTAAATTACACTCTTCACATACTAAGTCAGATATTCTTCCATCAGGAATAAGTCCAGGAGTATCTATTAAAAATATATTTGTATGAGGAATTTGGTTTTTTACACTTTTCAATGTTGTTCCTGGATATTTAGAAACTGTTACTTTTTTTGCTCCTAAAAGTCTATTTACTATACTTGACTTTCCAACATTTGTAACTCCTAAAACAAGAGCCTCTACTCCATCAGGATAGAAATGTTTTATCTTTTTAAATATTCCATTGATTCCATAACCATTTTTACTACTTACTATGGCTATATCTAATGGTGCTATTCCCTCTTCAGCCAATCTATCTTTTACCCAATCAGCAACTTCAGAAGGATGTTTATCATCTGGAATAAGATCTAATTTATTGACTACTACTATTGAATCCATCTCTCTAAGTACATCTAGTATCTCATCATCAAAAGATCCTTCAAAGTCAATAATATCAAAAACTGCTATTGCTAGTTTAGAATATTGCATCGCCTCTTGAACTTCTCTTCTATAATCATCTTTATTCATTCTAACTGGCATATATTTACCATAGTTTTTTATTTTAAAACATCTTTGACAATAGTGATCTCCAGGCTCTTCTAATTTAGCAGCTGGTAGATATCCACCTTTATTTACATCTTCACTTTGTAATTCAATCCCACAACCAATACATTTTTTTCCCATACACATCTCTCCTTTAATTTATATCACATCATAAACTATATTTTGATTAGTATATATACATAATTCTCCAGCTATATCCATAGCCTCCACAGCTATCTCCTCTGCTGATAGTTCAGTATGTTTTAACATCGCCTTTGCTGCTGCATAAGCATAGTTTCCACCACTTCCAATAGCTGCTACATCTCCATCAGGTTCTATTACATCTCCATTTCCAGAAAGAATTAGTATCATATTCTTATCTGCCACTATAAGCATAGCATCTAAAACTCTTAAAGCTTTATCTGTTCTCCAATCTTTAGCAAGTTCAACAGAAGCTTTTTTTAGATTCCCACCAAACTCATCTAATTTATTTTCAAACTTATCCATCAAAGCAAAAGCATCTGCTGCTGCTCCTGCAAATCCTGCAAGAATATTATAATTACCTATTCTACGAATCTTTTTTGCATTGCTTTTAAAAACTACTTCTCCAAAAGTAACTTGTCCATCTCCAGCAAGTGCTACTTTTCCATCTTTTTTTACTGCTATTATAGTAGTAGCTTTTATCATATTTCTTCACTCCTCATAGTTGCCTTCATAAAATCAAATGGTACTCTGCATAACATCTCTTCATATACTTTTGTACTCTCTATTGTAACATGTCCCATCAATTCTTTCAAATAATTAATCTTCATTCCCTTTGCCAACATATGCAATGCAAATGTGTGCCTAAAACTATATGGACTGATCTCCCTTGTTATATTTGCCCTTTGAGCATATCTATCAACTATCCTTCTAAGAGATCTATCACTTAATCTATTTCCAGAGCCATTGACAAAAAGAACTTCAGGATTATACTTTTCTTTATACTTCTCTTTTTTAGCTTCTACATATTTTTTGAAGTATTCTCTAGTTCTCTCACTAAAAAATACTATTCTATTATTTTTTCCATTGAATACCAACAATTCTCTCTTGTCTAAATCAAAAAATTGCTCTCCTGTTTTTAACATCTCTATTGATGTTATCCCACTTGAATACATAAGTTCTAGCATCAATCTATCTCTTAAGCCATTTGCATTATCTGTATTTATTACAGCCCTCAATCTATTTATCTCATCTAAAGTTAATATATCAGGTTTCTCAGCTTCAAAACTAGGTGAGCTAATAACTTCAACAGGATTACTTTTTATATGATTATTTTTTAACAAAAATTTAAAAAATGATCTTAAAGATGAAAGTTTTCTATTTAAAGATCTTTTTCCAACATTATTATCTTGTAGTGAGATTAAAAAACCTCTTAACATAACAGAGGTTATCTCCATTACATCAGTTACTTTTTCTATCTCTCTCAAGTAAACAGATAGTTGTGATAGATCTTTTTTCATAGACTTTATTGTATTAAGACTTTTATTCTCTCCAAACTCCATTATATATAAAAAATCTTTTATATATTTGTCTATATTTTCCATCTTATCACCTTCTCATTCTTTTTCTAATTTAACTCTCCAATTTTTGTATCTAAATAATCTAGTGCAATTTTTGAAATTGTGTTATATCTCTCTTTCTTATCTCTTATTCTAACTCCATCTAATGATCTTATTATTCCAAAATTTGGTCCCATAGGTTGGAAGTTCTTTTTCTCCTCTGTTACATATTTTATCATAGCACCTATGGCACTTCTATCATCTAAAATAAAGTTCTCTTTTCCTAAAATTCTCTGAGCAATATTTATAGCTGCCATTGCTCCTGTTGCTATTGATGAAACATAACCTTCGCTTCCTGTAATCTGTCCAGCAAAGTAAATATTATCTCTACTCTTTAATCTTAAAGTTTCATCTAAAAGTTTTGAAGAGTTAATAAAAGTATTTCTATGCATTACACCATATCTTATAAACTCTGCATTTTCTAATCCTGGTATCATTGAAAATACTCTTTTTTGCTCTCCCCATTTAAGATTTGTTTGGAATCCTACAATATTATATAATTTCCCTTCTTTATCATCTTGTCTTAATTGAACAACTGCATAATCCATCTTATCTGTATTAGGATTGATAAGTCCCTTAGGCTTCAATGGTCCGAAAACTAAAGTTCTCTCCCCTGTCATAGCTATTCTCTCAACAGGCATACAGGCTTCAAAAAGTTTCTCCTCTTCAAAAGTTTTTAAAGGAACTCTCTCTGCTGTAATAAGAGCATTATAGAAAGCATAATACTCCTCTTTATTCATAGGGCAGTTTATATACTCCCCTTCTCCCTTTCCATAACGTGATTGTCTATATGCTTTATTCATATCAATAGATTCTAAAGTCACTATTGGAGCTGCTGCATCATAGAAATATAGATGATCACTGTGAGTTAACTCCCCTATCTCTTTAGATAGAGTTTCTGAAGTTAATGGACCAGATGCTAATAATACTATTTGATCTTCTGGTATATTTGTAAACTCTTCCTCTATTATCTCAATATTTTCCATATTTTTTAGATATTCAGTTATCTCTATAGAGAAACCATCCCTATCTACTGCTAGGGCTTGCCCTGCTGGAACTCTATTTTTATCAGCTATCTTTATTAATAGAGAATCTAATCTTCTTAACTCCTCTTTCATAAGTCCAGAAGCATTTGCAAGGTTATCTCCTCCTAAAGAGTTACTACATACTAACTCTGCATAATATGGTTTCTTATGTGCTTCTGTCATCTTTTTAGACTTCATCTCATAAAGTTTTACTTTTATTCCTCTTTTAGCTAACTGATATGCTGCTTCACAACCTGCTAAACCAGCACCTACTACTATTACCTCTTTTTTCTCCATTATTTCTCCTTGTTTATAAATTCAAAGAGCTCACCCCTAAAGGTGAGTTCTTACTATTTCTCTATTTTTTTTATATTTTTACACTCTGGGTATCCTGTACAAGCTAGGAATTTTCCCCATCTTCCTCTACTAATTTTAAATGGACGTCCACATTTTTCACATCTACCTGCAGCTTTTAAGATTCTATCCTCTTCATCTTTTATCTTTTTAAGCTCTGTATTTATCTGCATTACTCCATCTTTTTCTTCAATCTTGTTATTGGCTAACATCTTTCTAATCTCTGGTGGTAGTGGCATTCTATCATTATCTTCTGAGAAGTTCTCACTCTCTAAGTAGCTTCCAAATCTTCCTGTCTTTAGTAGATACTTTGCTCCAGTTGAAGTTAAAACATCTGTTTCCTTACCTTTTTTAGCTTTTACAAGTTCTTCAACCTTCTCTTTAACATAGATCTTTCCATTTTCTATCTCTTCTGCTGGTATTTCTATTCCTTTTAAAGATATTCTCTCTTTACATCCATCCTCTTCATTAGGACAAGCTAAATATCTTCCAAATCTTCCTGTTTTTAAAATCATATTTCCCTTTCCACAAGAACAAGGAACATCTGATTCTATAATTCTTGACATCTCCTCTTCTACTTTTATCTTAAATTTATCTATATAATATTTTAGATCTTTGTAGAAAACAGAAAGTAGAGATATCCAATCCTTTTCTCCCTCTGCTACCTCATCTAACTCATTTTCAAGTTCAGCAGTAAACTTTATATTCATTATATTAGGGAAATTTTCATCTAACTTATTTTTAATCTCATAACCTAATGCTGTTGGCACAAAACTTTTTCCCTCAAGAGCAACATACTCTCTCTTTTTCAAAGTTTCTATAATTGTTGCATATGTAGATGGTCTACCAATTCCCTCTGCTTCTAATTTTTTTACTAGAGAAGACTCAGTAAATCTTGAAGGTGGTTTAGTATAATCCTCTTTTATCAACAGTTTTTCTAATTTTAATATATCTCCAACTTTGATATCTGGAAACTCTCCTAATGGAAGATCCTCTTCCTCTTTAAATATCTTGTAATATCCATCAAAGATAATTTTATTGATAGTTCCTCTAAAAGAAAATTTATCATAGTTACATACAAGCTCAAATTGCTCATATTTCATTGGAGCTAATTGTGATATAACAAATCTCTCCCAAATAAGTTTATATAATTTTTGCTGATCTTTATCTAAAGTATTTTTTAAACTATCTGGAGTTAAATTTATATCTGTGGGTCTAATAGCTTCATGAGCATCTTGAATTTTTTGTTTACTCTTACTTACTTTTTTAACACCTAAATACTCTTTTCCAAAGTTTTCAAGAATATAGTTTTTAGCCATTTCCACAGCATCATCTGATATTCTTGTAGAGTCTGTTCTCATATAAGTAATAAGCCCTTTATGAGTTCCTTCAATATCTATCCCCTCATAGAGCCCTTGAGCTATTCTCATAGTTTTTGATGCTGAGAATCCAAGATATGATGATGCTAACTGTTGTAAAGTACTTGTTTTTAATGGAAGTGGAGAGTTTTTGCTCTTCTTTGAAACCTTAGCTTCAATTACTTCAAAATCTTTTTTCTCAACTTTCTTTATCTCTTCAACAACTTTTTCATCAGTGAGTTTATCTATTTTTTTATCTTCCACTTTATATAATGAAAGTTTTAACTTATTAGTAAATTCACCTTTTATCTCCCAAAACTTTACTGGGATAAATTTCTTTATCTCATCTTCAAGATCACATATTAATTTAAGTGCTACCGATTGAACTCTTCCTGCACTTGTATTTGATGATATACTCTTCCAAAGTAGAGAGCTTATTCCATATCCAACTAATCTATCTAAAATTCTTCTTGCTTGTTGTGCATTTACCTTATCCATATCAATTTTTCTAGGATGTTTTATTGAATCTTTTATAGCAGTTTCTGTTATCTCATTAAACTCTATTCTATTTGGATCATTTTCTGAAAGTTTTAAAGCATAAGCTATATGCCATGCTATTGCCTCTCCCTCTCTATCAGGGTCAGATGCTAAAAATACTTTATCTGATTTTTTAGCCATATCTTTTAAGTTTTTTATTACTTCCCCTTTTCCTTTAATTGTAGAATAAGAAGGCTTAAAATTATTCTCTACATCTACACCTAATTTACTTTTAGGTAGATCTCTAACATGTCCAAATGATGCTACAACATGGAAATCCTTTCCAAGTATTTTTTCTATTGTTTTAGCCTTAGCTGGGGATTCAACTATTACTAAATTTTTTTTACCCAAAATTCTTCACCCCTATCTAACTTTTCATTTCATTATATCAGTTCTGTTTCATTTTACTAAAATTTGTGAAAAAAAGCAACAATCATTTACATATGCCTTTCTCCTATACTTTCCACCAGCAACACTTGCAACTAATTTTTTCAATTCTAAATCCATTAAAATTGCCAATGCTTCTCCTGCTTTTATAGAGGTTTTCATTATTATCTCATCTAGTGTTAACTCTGTCTCTAAAACTGAATATATTTTTTCCTCTTGAGGAGTTAAATCTATTTTCGCTTTTAATTTTTCAATTTTTTTCCAATCATATTCAGCAAGAATATCTGCAACACTTGTTACTAATTTAGCTTGTGAATTTTTTATCAGATCATTACACCCTTCAGATACAGGAGAAAATATATCTCCAGGGACAGCAAAAACATCTCTTCCCTCTTCTAAAGCTATCTCAGCAGTTATTAAACTTCCACCACTTTTTTTACTTTCAACTACTAAAATTCCCTTTGATATTCCTGCTATTATTCTATTTCTCATGGGAAAATTTCGTGCCATTGGCTCTGCTCCCAAAGGAAACTCACTTAAAATCAATCCATTTTTTCCTATCAGTTCCCATAGCACTTTATTTTCTCTAGGATAGATTATATCCAATCCACTTCCTACTACTGCTATTGTTTTTCCATTTTTCTCTAAAGTTTTCTTATGGCAGATACCATCAATTCCCAAAGCTAAACCACTAGCTGTTACAATTCCATTTTCAACTAACTCTTGAGAAAATTTCTCACAAGCAACTCTTCCATAAGTTGTAGCTCTTCTTGTTCCCACAACTCCTATTATTCTTTTCTTTAAGAGAGTAATATCACCTCTATAATATAAAAACACAGGTGGTTGTGCAATATTTTTTAAGTTTTCAGGATAATCTGAGCTTTTAAAACTTAAGATCTTAATATCTTTTTTACTTAATTTTTCTATCTCTTCCTTAAGATTCATATTTTTAGATTCAATTATCTTTAAATACTCTTCCTCTTTTATTTGAAAATCATTTATAAAAGTAAACTTATCAAAATTAAAAATATCTTCATAATTCTCAAATCTTTCCATTAAATTCCGAATGACACAATCTCTAACCCCAGCCATTCTTAATTTATACCATTCCAAAAAATCAACCCCTAACTTTTATTTTATCTTACCATAAACCTTTGATAAAAGTTCTCTTAAAATTTTTGAGTTTGGAAATAACCCTCTTCCTTGTTCCAATATATTTTTAGCCTCTTGATATCTGTCAGTTGCCATATAGATATCCCCTATTCCAGCATATACATACTCATCTTTATTATACTCTAAATACTCTCTAAAATCACTTAAAGCACTATCATAATTTTTTAGATTTCTATTGGCAATTCCCCTTCCTAAATATGCCTCATAAAAACTTGGATTCATATCTAAAACTTCATTATATCTTGATATAGCCTCTTGATTTTTCCCTAAAAATCTTGCTGTTGTTGCAGCTCCAAAAAGATTTCTTATATCACTTTTATCCATAGCAAATATCTTTTCTGCTCTCTCAAGTTGATTCATTCTAAAATATTGATCTCCCAATTGAAATATTACATTACTATTTCTATTTGTAGATTCTATATATTCATTTAATGCCTCTTCAAATTGTGCATTTAAATTTTTTAACCTCTGTCTATCTCTCTCTTTATCCATTTGAGCATCTATCTTCTTCAATGCTTCATTACGATACTCATATATTGGAGTGGCCTCTCCCATAACAAATATACTTGATAATAAAAATGTCACTACACTTAATGCTATTTTTTTCATTAATTTATCTCCTTTACTCTCCCTTTTATAATTCCATCTGTTACTTTAATCGCTATCTCATCCTCTATCTTTATATTTTTTACACTTTTTATAATCTCGTTATCCTTAGTCACAACACTATACCCTCTCTTTAGTGTTTCTAAAGGATTTAAAGTTATTACCTTATGAACCCTTCTATCTAAGCTATTTTTTATCTCATTTAGCTGATATTGAATCGCTCTTTTTAATCTCTCCTCTCTCTCTACTAACTCTTGATTTTTATTTTCTAACTCTCTAGAAAAGTTTTTTATAGAGTAACTATTCTCTCTTTTTTCTAACTCTTTCTTTAAGATTTCAATTTGATTTCTTATTACTGAGTTTAAATATCTTTTTCTATCATCTAAAGTTTCAAGCACCTTTACTCTTTCAGGAACTGATAATTCTACTGCTTGAGTTGGTGTAGCTGCTCTAGCATCAGCAGTTAAATCACTTAAAAGGTTGTCTATCTCATGCCCTACTGCTGAAATTATAGGTTTCTTTGAGTTGAAAAAAGCTAAGGCTACATCTTTATCATTAAATGCCCATAGATCTTCTATACTTCCACCACCTCTTCCAGCAATAATCAAATCTATTTCTTCTATTTTATTTAAAGTTTTTATCCCTTTAATTATCTCTGCCTCTGCTCCTACTCCCTGTACTTTAGCTGGATAAGCATAGATATTTATTGTATTATCTCTCTTTTTAATAGTTTTTATTATATCCTGTATAGCTGCTCCAGTATAAGCAGTTACCACCCCAATATTTTTAGGGTACTTAGGTAGTGGCTTTTTATGTTTTAGATCAAAATACCCTGCTTCTCCTAGCTCTTTTTTTAGCTGCTCTAATCTGATAAATAGCTCCCCTAACTGATTCTTTTTTTCAATATGTCTAACTAAGATCTGAAAATCTCCTCTATTTTCATAAAATCCCACATCTCCAAAAAGTTTTACTGAATCACCATCTTTTAGATCTTCAGCTATCCTTTTAAACTTATATTTAAACGCTACACATTTTATCTGAGCATCTCTATCTTTCAAATTAAAATACAGATGCCCACTTTTATAATAGGTTACCCCTGATAGTTCCCCTTCTAAAAAGAACTCTCTCAAATCACTATTTTCCTCAAGGTAATCTTTTACCTTTCTATTAAACTCACTTACTGTATATGTTCTCTCCTCAAACATCTATTTTTATTCTCCTTAAAATTCAAGTAACAAATTTTTTAATCTATTCATCTCATCTCTTTTCACTATTGCAGTTTCAAAATCTAGTTCCTTTGATAATTGTGCTATCTCCCTTTGTAACTTCAATATCTCTTTTTCTATATCTTTAACTGAGGTAAATAGTTTTTTCTCCTTACCTTGTTTCTCTTCTGGTAATCCATAATCTAAGTTAATTAATTCTTCACTTATCTCTTTAATTATGCTCTTAGGATCTATACCATTAATAACATTATACTCATTTTGAATCTTTCTTCTTCTAGCTGTTTCAGTAATAGCTTCCTGCATAGAGTCAGTAATTATGTCTCCATAAAGAATAACTCTTCCCTCAACATTTCTTGCTGCTCTACCAATAGTTTGAACTAAAGATCTTCTACTTCTCAAGAATCCCTCTTTATCAGCTTCTAAAATTGCCACTAAAGATACCTCTGGTATATCAAGCCCCTCTCTTAAAAGGTTTATTCCTACTAAAACATCAAATTCACCTTTTCTCAATCCAGTTATAATCTCTACTCTCTCCAATGTATCAATATCAGAGTGCATATATTTTACTCTCACACCTAATTCTAAATAGTATTCTGTTAGTTCTTCAGCCATTTTTTTAGTCAAAGTTGTAACTAATACTCTCTCTCTTTTTTCAACTCTTTTTCTTATCTCCTCTAACAGATCATCAACTTGATTTCCAGTAGGTCTTACCTCTATCTCAGGATCAAGTATTCCTGTTGGTCTTATAAGCTGTTCAGCTATTATTCCACCTGAACTCTCTATCTCAAAATCCCCTGGAGTTGCAGAAACAAAAACTGTTTGATGAGATAGATCTCTAAACTCTTCAAACTTTAAAGGTCTGTTGTCCAATGCAGCTTTCAACCTAAAGCCATTTTCCACTAAAGCTGTTTTTCTAGCTCTATCTCCATTATACATTCCTCTTATTTGAGGTATAGTTATGTGTGACTCATCTATAAAGATTAAAAAATCATCTGGAAAATACTCTAACAAAGTATCTGGAGTCTCTCCAACTTTTTTTCCTGAAAGATATCTTGAATAGTTCTCAATCCCCTTACAATATCCTATCTCTCTTATCATCTCTATATCATATTCTGTTCTCTGTTTCAATCTTTGAGCCTCTAAAAGTTTTCCCTTCTTTTCAAAAGCTTCAACTTCTATTTTCATATCTCTCTGAATCTCTTTTATAATTCTCTCATCATCACCATCTGCTGTTAAATATTGAGTTGCAGGATATATCATAATTCTCTCAATATTTTTTCTTATTTTTTGCCCTGTTAAAGTATTGATCTCTGAAATCTCTTCTAAATCATCCCCCCAATACTCCAATCTATATCCTGTTTCCATATATGATGGGTAAATATCAATTACATCACCTTTTATTCTAAACTTTCCTCTTTCAAAGGCAATATCATTTCTCTCATATCTGATACTTACTAATCTTTCTATTAACTCTTTTCTATCTATTCCAGTTTTTTTATCTATTGGTATAGTCATCTTTTTATACGTTTCAGCAGATCCCAATCCATATATAGCTGATACTGAAGCTACAATTATTACATCTCTTCTATTTATTAAAGCAGCAGTTGCAGCGTGTCTTAATTTTTCTATCTCATCATTTATTGAAGAATCTTTCTCTATATATGTATCTGTTGTAGCTATATAAGCCTCTGGTTGATAATAATCATAGTAGGACACAAAATATTCCACAGCATTCTCTGGAAAAAATTTCTTGTACTCTGCATATAGTTGTGCTGCCAATGTCTTATTAGGAGCTAAAATCAATGATGGTCTTTGCGTTTTTTCAATTACATTAGCTATTGTAAATGTTTTCCCTGAACCTGTAACCCCTAAAAGCACTTGATCTTTAACACCATTTTTTATATTTTCACTTAATTCTCTTATTGCTTCTGGTTGATCCCCAGTAGGAGTGTATTTAGAATGGATTTTAAACATAATAACCTCCACTTATCTTTCTTATCTTTTCTATTATATCATAAAGATTACTACTCTCTAAAAAATATATTTTCTTTTTTATTTTGTTTTTCAAATAATTTTTATTAAAAATATATTGACTTTAATAAAATTTTATTCTATAATGCTTATAGAAAATATAGGAGGTAACATCATGGAGGTTTTTATTCATCATATTTATGAATATCAAAAAGGAATTAGAAATCTAATTTTACATACAACAGAAAAAGAAAATATTGATTTTATAAAAAATAAATTAAATGCTGAAAATATTAGTTTTATTATCTATCCATTAGGTTGTAATAGAATAAATGTTTTCTTTGGAGCAAAGGAGTGTGTTGAAGTAATAAAAAATATAGACAAACCATCTTTAACAACTTATACTCCAGAAGAAGATTTTATGTTAGGGATCATGCTAGGCTACGATAGAAGAAGACAGTGTGAAAGATATTTGAAGTTTAAAGAGAGAGAAAAAATAAAAATAGCTTAACTAATAGAAGGAATTTATAAGTTCCTTCTATTTTATTTTTCTCTATAAAAATTTTATAACAAGATTTCTGTTTTTTTGATATAATTGTAAGGTAAAGGAATTTAATAGGAGGAGTATTGTGTTAAAAAATTTTAAAATTCTTATTTTACTTTTAAATTTTATTGGAATAGGAATCTCTATTTACTATAAACTTTTTAAAACAACAACTTTTTTAATAATATTATTACTTTATTTAATATATATCTTTATAGATAGAAAAGAGATGAAAACTAAAAATAACTTTAATAAGAGAGCTATGATCTCGTATAATATAATTCTTTTCTGCTTTATGTTAATATTTTTTAGACTTATACAGGTACAAATATTTGACAATGATTTTTATCTGGAAAAAGCACAGAAACAAACTATTGCAAGTAATAAAAATTCTGGAAATAGAGGAAGTATTTTTGATACTAATGGAAAGAGTTTAGCTTTTAATAAAAGTATATATGATTTAGGAATTGATCCTGCAAGAGCTTATGAAAACCCTAATATTGTACAAGCTCTTGAAGAGATAATTGATAAACCTTTTATCAAACTAAATAAAAAGAAATTTATAAAAGAATTAGAGGAAGCTAACAAACAGGAGAAAAAATATAAATTAATCAGCAGAAATCTAAGTGAAGGTGAAAGAGCTGAAGTAGAAGAGATATTAAATAACTATAAATTAAATAAAAGAGAGTTTATCTTTGATAGAAATATTGAGAGAACTTACTATAAAAAAGATATCTACAATGATTTAGTAGGGCTTATAGGTTATACTGCACGTTCTCAACATACAAAAGAGGGAATTTTCGGAATAGAAAAACAATATGAAGATTATCTAAAAGAAAAAACTATTCTTAGAGAGAGACCATATGCACAAAATAGAATGTTACGTCTTCCTACTTCTAAAGATGAGATTAAAATAAATCTCAATGGAAAAAATGTATTTATGACTATTGATAATGATCTGCAATTTATTTTAAATGATGAGGTTAAGAAAAAGTTTATCTCCTCTGGTTCTGAAGATGCCTATGGAATAATTATGGATCCTAATAATGGTAAAATATTAGCTACTGCTGCATTTACTAGAAAGAAAAGAGCTTTAAGAAACCCTATATTTCAAAATCAATTTGAGCCTGGATCTACTTTTAAACCTATAATTGTAGCCTCTGCTTTAAATGAAGGACTGATAAAGAGAAGCAGCAAATTTGATGTCCAAGATGGAACTATAAAGAAATATAGACACACTATTAGAGAAAGTTCAAGAAGCACTAAGGGAGTTTTAACAACTGATGAAGTTTTAAAGAAATCTAGTAACGTTGGAATGGTACTTATTGGAGACACTTTCACTGATGAAACTTTTGAAAAATATCTAAAAGCTTTCGGTTTATATGATAAAACAGATGTTGATTTCCCTGCTGAAATAAAACCTTACACTACTCCATATAGAAAGTGGGATAAACTTAAAAAAAGTACAATGTCTTTTGGACAAGGAATTGTAGTTAGTCCTATTCAACTTGCTACTGCTTTTTCTGCTGTTATCAATGGAGGAACTCTATATAAACCATATCTTGTAGAAAAGATAACTGATGAAAATAATATTGTTATTAGAAGAAATCTTCCTACTCCTGTTAGACAGGTTATCTCTCCTGAAATCTCAGCTAATATGAGAGAGATATTAGAAAGTGTTGTCAGTGATGGAACTGCTAAAAAAGGGATTGTTGAAGGTTATCGTGTAGGAGGTAAAACTGGTACTGCTCAATTAAGTACTCGTGGAGGATATATAAAACATGAATATCTAGCTTCATTTATAGGATTTTTCCCTGCTGACAAACCTCAATATCTAGTTTTAGTAATGTTTATGAAACCTCAAGGGGAAACTATTTTTGAAAAATTTGGTGGAGCTACTGCTGCTCCTGTTTTTGGAGAAATTGTTAAAAGAATTACAAAAAATAAAAATATATTATCTCAAAATGTAGCTAAAATTAGTGAAACTACAGAGATTGAAACTCTTAATAGAAATACAGATATATTAACTGTTGAGATGCCAGACTTAAAGGGATTAAGTCCTAAAGATGTAATATATATTTTTAAAGACACTAATATCGATGTTAAAATCTCTGGAAAAGGACTTGTTGATTCTCAAAAACCAGCAGCTGGAACACCTTTAGAAAATATTAAACAGATAGAGGTTATTTTAAAATAGGAAAGGAGGCTTCTATGAGATATTATAAAATTTTTGTAGATAATACTTCTGGACTTTTCACCTACTCTGATGAAAATTTAGAGTATGAGATAGGAGATAGAGTTAAAGTTTCCTTTCGTAATAGAGAACGTTCTGGTATAATTATATGTGAAGATAAGATAGAAAATATAGATTTTAAAGTTCTTCCTATACTTGAAAAATTAGAAAATGAGATTCAGCTTTCTAAAAACTATATAAAACTTTTAATATGGATAAAAAACTATTATTTAACATCCTTTGAGCAAGTTTTTACTGCTGCTCTTCCAG
>UQQO01000012.1 GCA_900543175.1 uncultured Fusobacterium sp. | reverse complement strand
AGTATGAAGGCTAGTTGATATTAAAAATATAAGTTTTGAAAACTGAACTTTAAAAGATAACCTAGTATCATAAAAATTAAACTTTAAGCTAGCTAATTTTTTATAGAATTTGATCAGCTGAGTAAATACACTAATTGAAAGAGAGAGGATATCACCATCCTCTCTTTTCTTATTAACTATTCTGCTAAATCTGAACAACAGATATTTTTATCTGAATCTATCTCTACCATTATACAATGCCCAGCAAAGTAATCTGGATAACAATAGAAATAAACTTCCATACTTATTTTATCTTCATCAAAAACAACATTTATGCTTTCTGGATACAAACTTTTTAAAAATTTTTCTCTCTCTAAAGGTAGATAAACTTTTTCATTATCCTCTACAAGATAACATGTTTTCCCCTCTTCATCAACTGGTATCCCACTACTAGCCCATTTTTCAGCAAGAGAGATAATCCCACTTTCTAAAAGTTTCTCCTCTAATTTTTCTCTATTTTCCTCTAACCATTTTAAGTTCTCTTTTATCTCTTCTAATCTTTCATCTAATACTAACTCATCTTCAAAAATTATACTTAGAGCAACTTTATCTCTGTTAAAGATACTAAATAGAGTTTCATAGCTATCCTCTGTATCAAAGAAATCCTCAACTTTTAAAGTATCAAAAGTTTTCTTATCCTCATAAATATCAAATTTCATATTCAACTTTCTTAAAAAGAAAAGTGTCCAAATATCATTTGGTGCTAAAGAGTACGAGTCTTTAAAATATTCTAAAGCTTTCTCTTTAGCATCTAAATAATAGTAATTATGCCCCATTCTATAATACCAAAGAGGATCATTTTTCCCTTGCTCCTCAACTGAAAGCAACACATCTATTGCCTCTTGATATTTCCCTTGTCCATTTAATGCTCTTGCTAAATATGTTTCTACCTCATAATCTCTTTTATTGGCAGATAGAGTTTTAATCTTTTCTACAATTTTATTATACTCACCATTTTCAATAAATTTATCAAATTTTTCAAATAATATTCTACTCATATACTCTCCTTAATATATACTTATTATAATATTTAATTTTTTGTTATAACATCTTTTATAGAAATCTAAAAGCCCCTCATAACAGAATACAATTTCATCAAAAACATCTTCAGCCACAGCTTTTTTCCACCTATTTGGATAGATTTTAGCCTTATCATACTCTTCAAGATTTTGCTCCTTTACAAGAGAATCTATATCTACTTTTTCTAGAGCTTCTATCATCTCCGGCAACTCACTATATTTTGTAACCTTTAAAATCTCTTTAATACTATTGGTATTAGCTAATTTTTCCTTTCCCATTATAGCTTCACTTAATCTGTTCTCTTTTATTGGATTAAAAGCTGATTTTTTAGTAAGAAAGAAATGAAGAGCATCCCACATCTCATCAACATCACAAATATCACAAGTTTCATTTTCTGAAAGCTCCTCTATCTCATCTATTATCTCATCACAATCCATTTTTTTCATACTTTTTAAAATATTATCATCTACAGCCATATATTGTGCTAGCATTTCCTCTTCTCCTTTTTGTCCATTTTCTTTAATTTTATCATAACTATTATTAATAATCTATTAGCTATCTTAAAAAATCTATTCTTTTGTGCTAATATATTAAATATAAAATTTTAATTAAGGGGGAATAAAAATGGATTTAAATTTTTTATTAGATGATATTGTAAAAAATAGAAGAGCTCTTCATCAGATACCTGAAACTGCTCTTGAAGAGTTTAAAACTAAAGAGTATCTTAAAAATTACTTAATCTCAATAGGATTAGAGCCTCAAGAGATTGTTGAAACTGGATTATTTGTTTACATTGAGGGAAAGGATAAAGAGAATTGTATCGCTTTTAGAAGTGATATTGATGCTCTAAATATAAAAGAGGAAACAGGAGCAGAGTTTGAATCAAAACATGTTGGTAAGATGCATGCTTGTGGACACGATGGACATATGACTACTCTACTTGGCTTTGCTAAATATCTTACAACTATACAACCACTTGAAAAAAGTGTTCTTCTTATTTTCCAACCTGCTGAGGAATCTCCAGGTAGAGCAAAGGATATTGTTGAAACTGGACTATTGAAAAAATACAATGTTAAAGCTATCTATGGAATGCACCTTTTCCCTGAACTTCCTGAAGGGACAGTAGCAAGTAAAGAGGGACCATTCTTTGCTCAAGCAGCTTTAATGACTACAACTATTATAGGAAAAAGTGGACATGGAGCTATGCCTCACAAAACAATTGATCCTCTAATGGCATTTACTAAAATTGTAGATGGATATCAAACTATTGTTTCAAGAAATATTTCTCCATTTGATCCTGGGGTTGTAACTATTGGTAAATTCTGTGGTGGTTCTGCTCAAAATATAATTGCTGATACAGTTAATTTCTGGGGAACTATAAGAACTTTTAAAGAGGAAAATACTGAATTTATTATTGAGAGAATAAAAGAAATTCATAGAGGAATTGAGCTTTCTTATAGAGTTAAAATTGATGAAAAGATAGATATTGTATATCCACCTGTGATAAATGATAAGGAGCTTTATAAAAAATTTGTTGATACAATGAAAGATATGAACTATGTTGAACATGAAGCTTTAACTATTTCTGAGGATTTTGCTTACTATCAAAAAGAGGTTCCAGGAATATTTATGCTTTTAGGAACTAGAAGTGAAGAAAAAGGATTTATTCACCCTCTTCATAGTTGCCATTTTAATTTTGATGAAAAGGTACTTTTAAAAGGGGTAGAAGCTTTTGCTAGAATTTTAGAAAGCCATAATAAATAATAAAAATAAAAGAGAGTAGCTTTTAAACAGTCACTCTCTTTTCTATTTTACTCATTTGTTATCTCAATAAAAGTTTCAATCTTTGCACCAATAAATCTGATAATCTTTTTTAACTCTTGTGGACTTGTTTCAAATCCTTGGTTAAATAGATCTGAGTTTCTTCCTCTTAATTTTAGAATATCAAGAATAGTCGTTGTCAGTTGCTCAGCTTTTTCTGTCTTTAAAACAAAAGCCAATTCATATTGATCTGAATATTCTTTAGAGAAAAGTTTAAATATCTTATCTATTGTCAATTTTTTCTCATAGATAATTTTACAAACCCAACTATCTGTCTCTTTTTTCTGAGCCTCTAATTTATCCTTTTTAGCATAGTAAATATAGATACACTCTTTTTTCTCAATCTCTTTATCTTTACTTGAGTTTAATTCCACTCTCTCTAACTCTTGATCCTCTATTATCTTCTTATAAAATCCCTCTAGTGGTTTTTCAAGTATTCCTTTTTTTCTTAAACTTTCAAGTCCATTTTTTACTGCACTAACTAAACTTGTTTTTGTTTGATTAGCACCACCATTGCTTATATGATACTCTCTTACAAGTTCAATTATATCCTCTCTCTTTTTCAATTCATTGCTTTTTAGCAGCTTAGGAATAAATGTTTCCACCATTTTTGCATTTAAAATTACACCAGCATACTCATATGTAGTATTCATCTTTCTCACCCTGATATTTTAATATAAATCTTTATTTTTGCAACTATCTATCATATTGCTTGTATCTTCTTTTTCAATAGATATAATCTCTATCTCTGAGTTTTTTTGTTTTTTTACATAAAGTTTATCATAGAAGAACAGACAGATAAATGATATTACTAAAGCTCCAAAACTAGCTCCTATACTTTGATACTCTGAAGCTCCAAGTTTACTTGCAACAAGATACCCTAAAATCATTGCCACTGCTGGAAAAACATAAGCTATTGAAGCTGCTTTTATAACTTTTCCTGCTGATATTTCAAAAGTTACTGTATCCCCTATCTCAGCCTTTTTATCTGTTACAAATTCAAAATCCTTACCATATTTTCCTTCTCCACTGCAACCACTACAATGGGAACAAGCTGTATCCTTATATAGCTTTACAAGAATTTTATCTCCATTTATTGCCTTTACAATTCCTTTGTTAACCACTTTTTTTCACCTCTATAATATTAAAAGTTTTATGCTTATTTTTAGATTATACCATAAAAAAAAACTTTAAAAAAGCTAAAGGTATATTTCTTGAAAACTATTTTTCTCTATGATACAATATAAAATAGTCTATAAGTAAATTAATGAAGAGGTATGAAGTGAAAAAGTTACTTTGTTTTCTAAAATTTAGATATATCTATATTTATTTTCTTTTATATATAGTAGCAGATTATTTTTTTAAAGGTAGAGTAAGTGAACTAGGTGTTTTTAGTTTTATTGACTCTTATTTTGGAATAGTAGTTTTTCCTTTGATTGTAATACTTCTTTTTTCTATACTTTTCCCTTTTATAAATAACAAAACTAAAAAGATGTTATTAAGTGTAAGGTTATACTGCTTTTTTCTCTTATCTATTAGTTGTATCTTACTGTACTTAATGTATGTTTTAAAACTTCCCTTTGATAAAGTAGTGGCAAATGATGAGATTATAAGAGAGTTTCTTCAACTTTCACTTTATAAATATAAGATTGGATTAGTAGCAACATATGGTTTCTATTTGTTACTAACAAATGTAATGTTTCAATATATTTATATTGGATTAGGAGTTATTATTTTTTGTACAACTTTCTTAATTGTTGCTAAAGCTATTAAAAGAGGAATTTCAAAGATGTATCATGATTATAAAGAGAGAAAGAGAATAGCTAGAGAGGAGCAACTTATTAGGGAACAGATTGCTATTAAAGAGGCTCTTGAAAAACGTGAAGCAATGATGAAAGAGAAATTAGAACAGGAAAAAGAAAATAAGATTAAAGAGAGAGTGGAAGAGGTACTATTAAATAAAGAGCTTATTTTAGACAATTCTACAACTGAAGATGAAAATATTCCTAAAGAGGAAGAAGAGAAAAAAATTCCAAAAAGTTTAAATCCTAATAAAAATTTATCTCAAGAAAAGATAGAAAATAGAAATAATCCACCTGAGAGCTCTGAAAGATTTAATGATAATTTTAATCTTTTTACGATTAATAACTCAGAGGAAAAAGAGAAAAATGGAAATATATTAGATGAAAGTACAAAAAATGATGGGATAGATAAAATCAATGAGAGAGAACTTTTAAAAATAATTAAAGAGAAGGAAGGAGCAAAAAATGATACTAGCATCAAAATCTCCAAGGAGAAAAGAGATTCTTGAAGATATGGGATTTAATTTAAAAATAGAAGGTGCTGAAATTGAAGAGATAAGTGATGAAAAAGAGCTTACTCTAAAAATTATGGATATTGCTAGAAAAAAAACTTTCTCTATTGCTGAAAAACATCCAACTGAATATGTTGTTGGAGCTGACACAATAGTTGAAGTAGACGGTGAGATAATTGGAAAACCTAAAAACAGAGAGGAAGCTTTTAAAACATTGAAACTCCTTTCAGGTAGAAAGCACAATGTAATCACTGCTTATAGCTTTATAAATATCTCTAAAAATATAGATATTACAAATTATAATATTAGTGAAGTTTTCTTTAGGGAACTAGATGAAAATATGATAAAATGGTATATAGAAACTGGTGAACCAATGGACAAGGCAGGCTCTTATGGAATACAGGGAAAAGGTGCTGTTTTTGTAAAAAAAATAAATGGTGATTTCTTTAGTGTTATGGGATTTCCTATTGGAGATTTTATAGCAAAGCTTAATGAAGTTGGAATTAGTTTAGAAGAGATTAAAAATATTTAACTATAATATTTAATTAACTTAGAGGTGAAGAATGAAAAAGTATTTTAATAAATTTTTAGGTTTTTTCTCTGAAGATTTAGGAATTGATTTAGGAACATCAAATACTTTAATCTGTGTTAAGGACAAGGGAATAATTTTAAATGAACCTTCTGTTGTTGCAATTAACACTAAAACAAAAGATATTTTTGAAGTTGGTGAAAGAGCTAAACTGATGATAGGGAGAACACCTAACAACCTAGATACTATCAGACCATTAAAAAATGGGGTAATTGCTGATTATGAGATAACAGAAAAAATGCTAGGTTCTTTTTATAAAAGAGTAAACCATAGTAAGTTTCTATCTAGTCCTAGAGTTATTATCTGTGTTCCTGCTGGAGTTACTCAAGTTGAAAAAAGAGCTGTTATAGAGGTTACAAGAGAGGCTGGAGCAAGGGAAGCATACTTAGTTGAAGAGCCTATGGCTGCTGCTATTGGAATAGGATTAAATATATTTGAACCTGAAGGAAATATGATTGTTGATATTGGTGGAGGAACTGCTGAACTTGCTGTTATATCTCTAGGAGGTATAGTTAAAACTTCCTCTTTTAGAGTAGCTGGAGATAGATTTGATGCTACAATTATCGACTATATTAGACAAAAACATAACCTTTTAATAGGAGAGAAAACTGCTGAAGATATTAAAAAACATATTGGAGCAGTTATGGAGTTAGAGGAAGATTTATCTATTGATATCAGTGGTAGAAATGCTTTAAATGGATTGCCTAAAGATGTAAAAATCTACTCTTCTGAAATTGTTGAGGCTCTTGGAGAACTATTGCAACAAATCATTGAAGAGATTAAAGTTATTCTTGAAAAAACACCACCTGAATTATCATCAGATATTAAGAGAAGAGGAATCTATGTAACTGGTGGAGGTGCTCTTCTAAGAGGAATAGATAAAAAGATATCAGAAAGTTTAAATCTAAATGTTACAATTGCTGAAGATCCTTTAAACTCTGTTATCAATGGTATTCAAACTCTATTACAAAACTTTGATACTTATAGCAAAGTTTTAATATCTCCTGAAATAGATTATTAATTTTTAAAGAAAGAAGGCTTTATATGAAAAGATTGTTTTTGATTTTTCTTATGTGTTATACCTTTTCATATAGTAACTATCTCATTAGCAATAGTGAGATAGTTCTTTTTTATGATAAAACTACAAATAATATCCACTATATTAAGGGGGATATTTTCCAACCAGTTAATATCTCTAAAATAGAGGGTAAAATTATCCTTGATGGAGATAATATTCTATCTTTAAAAGATTATCCAGTTGAGTCTAAAATTGTTCCTGAAACAAATATTCTTCAGCTTTTCTATAAAGTTAATGGAAATAATATTATAGTAACTATTTTCCCATCTATGATTGAAAAAAACAGATTGTTTTTCAGTGTGGATCTAGAAAAAATTCCTAATAATAAAACAGTAGATTTTGCTTTTCATATAGTTCCACAGAGAGATAATGATTTTGTAGAGTATATTAGAGAGACAAACTCTTTTAATTACAGTGATAATATCTCTTTTAAATCTGAAAACTATGGTGGTAGAACATTTATTGCTAAAGACAGTGTTATTGAGAATTTTTTATTAGAAGAGGTAAATGAAAAAACTAAAAAATATCAAGATGATAATCTCTACTATATTATAAATGATGTTAAAGAAGATAAACCTATCCTTTTCTCCTTTGACTTCTGTGATGAATTTAAAGATAATAGCTATGTTACTCCAAATATGATAGCTAATCAGGAATTAGATTATTGGTTAAAAAAACAATTAACTTCTAAAAGAAATACAAAACACAATAAGGTAACTGAAGAGGTCTTAAAAAATTTAGATTTGGTAACTTCAAGAGCTGTTATTCCTGATTCAATCTCATATAATGATAGTAGAGAGAATTTAACAAACAAAATACAACTCTTCTATATTTTAAGCAAATTTAAATCTAATTTTGATGATAGTAAGATTTTTGCAGATATTAACTTGAAAAAAAGCGAAACTGAAAGTGCTGAGTACTATACTTATGTTTTCAATTATATGAAAGATAATGGAGAAAAGTTTGATCCGAAATATTTTAATTGGAAGATTAGACCTGAAGTTCTATCTATGGTGGACTCTATTGAAGATAGTGGAGAGATTTTAGATGGAAGAGATAATATTTTTAACTACTATACTCAATATAATTTGATAGATATTATCTCTAATTTAGATGATTTTCAAGAGGATAGAGAGTATATTTTAGAAAGAAAAAATCTACTATATGATTTTATTTTAAAAAATTATGTTACAAAAGATGGTTTAAAAACAAGAAGAGGGAATGAAAAAAGTAATCATAAAAACATTGCATATATAGGTTTTCTTCCTAAAGATCAACAAAAGAAAATCCTTTTATCTGATTATAAAAAATATTATAATAAAGAGATTGGAGTATTAAAAGAAAAATCTGAAAAGAAAGTTGATATAAAATATAATCTTGAATTTATTATTAAACTATATGAAAACAATTTAAGAGATCAAGGAGATAATCTTTTAAATAATATTGAAAAGATTATCTTAAACAATAATTGCTATATAACTCCTAAAATAGATCTAAATGGAGATAATTATGCAGCGATATATGGAGAGATGATATACTTATATCTTACAGCAATAGAGTTTAGGGAGAATTAAAAATGAGTATTCAAAATAAGATAGAGGCTATTCTTCTACTTGGGGGAGATGAGATAAAGATAAAAGATCTTTGTAAATTTTTCTCTCTTTCAATAGATGAGATTATGCCAATAATTGATGAGTTAAAAAGAGCTAGAAAAGATAGTGGAATAAATATAGAGATCAATGGTGATTTAGTTTATTTAGTAACTAATCCTATATATGGAGAGGTTGTCAATGAGTTTTTTGAACATGAAGCTAAACCTAAAAAACTTTCCGGTGCATCACTGGAAACACTATCAATTATAGCTTATAGACAACCGATTACTAAAAGTGAAATAGAAGCTATTAGAGGAGTTTCAGTAGATAGAATTATACAAAACCTAGAGGAGAAAAAATTTGTAAGAGTTTGTGGAAAAAAAGAGGGAACTGGTAGAGCTAATCTCTATGAAGTTACAGAAAAATTCTTAACATATATAGGTTTATCTTCTATTACTGAACTACCAAACTATATTGATATAAAAGGGAGAATTGAAGAAAATGGAAGAGATGAGGATAAATAAGTATCTAGCCTCAATTGGAATAGCTTCAAGAAGAGAGATTGACAGATTGATTGATGAGGGAGCTATTAAAGTAAATGGAGAAAAGGCAACAGCTGGTATAAAAGTTTCAGATAAAGATGAGATTTATATCAAAGGAAAAAAGGTAAATAAAAGTGCTGAAAGAAAAGTTTACTATCTTTTAAATAAACCTCTTGAAGTTTTAAGCTCTGTAAAAGATGATAGAGGTAGAAAAACTGTTGTAGATTTGATAAAATGTAAGGAAAGAATATTCCCAATAGGGAGACTTGATTACAATACATCTGGACTTATGATTTTAACTAATGATGGAGAACTATTTAATAGAATTATCCACCCAAAAGCAGAAATATACAAGGAGTATCGTGCTAAAGTTTTTGGAGAGATAAAAGATGAGTCTATCACAAAACTTAAAAATGGAGTAAAATTAGAAGATGGTATGACTCTACCTGCTTATGTTACTCTTTTAAAGAGGGAGAAAGGGAAAAGTGAACTTTTAATCTCTATAAGAGAGGGAAGAAACAGACAGGTTAGAAGAATGCTTGATGCTGCAAATCACCCTGTTATTACACTAAAAAGAGAGAAGATTGGAAAACTATCTCTAGGAAATCTTAAATTAGGAGAGTATAGGGAACTTACAACTGAAGAAGTGAATTATTTGTATTCATTATAAATATTATTTTTAGGAGGAAAAAATGGCTTTAACAAAAGAAGAAGTTTTAAATGTTGCCAAATTGGCTAGATTAAAATTTTCTGCTGAAGAAATTGAAAAATTTCAAGTAGAATTAAATGATATACTTGGATATATTGATATGTTAAATGAAGTAGATACAGCAGAAACAAAAGCTTTAGTACAAGTAAATGATGCAGTAAACAATTTAAGAGATGATGAGGTTAGAGAATCTCTATCAACTGAAAAAGCTCTTTCTAATGCACCTGATTCTGGAGATGGAGCAATAATCGTACCTAAAGTTGTTGGGTAATATTAAATTATATAAGTAAAAATCAAGGAGGATTTTTTCAATGGAAAATTTTTATAAATTATCTGCCTTTGAAATTAGAGAAAAGATTTTAAAAGGGGAAATCAAATCAGAAGATGTAGTTAAAGATATATTTGAAAGAATTGAAAAAATAGATAATAAAATAGGAAGTTTTGTTAATCTAAGAAAAGAGAAAGCTTTAGCTGAAGCTAAAATAGTAGATGAAAAAATTAAAAATGGAGAGAAAGTAGGAGCTCTAGCTGGTGTACCTGTTGCAATAAAAGACAACATGGTATCTGAAGGAGATGTAACTACTGCTTGTTCAAAAATACTTTCAAACTATACAGGAGTATATGATGCTACTGCTGTTAAAAAATTAAAAGAAGCTGATGCTATTATCATCGGTATCACTAATATGGATGAATTTGCAATGGGAAGTACTACAAAAACTTCTTATCACAAAGAAACTAAAAACCCTTGGGATCTTGAAAAAGTTCCTGGAGGAAGTAGTGGAGGAGCAGCAGCTTCTATTGCAGCTCAAGAGGCTTTCATATCTCTAGGATCAGATACTGGAGGAAGTATTAGACAACCAGCTTCTTTCTGTGGAGTTGTAGGTTTAAAACCAACTTATGGAAGAGTTTCTAGATATGGACTTATGGCATTTGCTTCATCTCTTGATCAAATTGGACCTATTGCTAAAAATGTAAGAGATATAGCTCTTTGCTTAAATGTAATCTCTGGTTCAGATGACTATGATGCTACTGTTTCAAGTAGAGAAGTACCTGATTATACAGAGTTTTTAGGAAAAGATATTAAAGGGATGAAAATTGGAGTTCCTAAAGAGTACTTTATCGACGGAATAAATGAAAATGTAAGAAAAGTTATAGATGAAGCTTTAGATAAATTTAGAGAGTTAGGAGCTGAAATTGTTGAGATCTCTCTTCCTCATACAAAATATGCTGTTCCTACTTACTATGTTATCGCTCCTGCTGAAGCAAGTTCAAACCTTGCAAGATTTGATGGAGTTAGATATGGATATAGAAGTGAAAATATAAAAGATATCAATGATCTTTATGTAAATTCAAGAAGTGAAGGTTTTGGAGATGAAGTTAAGAGAAGAATAATGATAGGAACTTATGTTTTAAGTGCTGGTTTCTATGATGCTTACTTTAAGAAAGCTCAAAAAGTTAGAGAGCTAATCAAAGAAGACTTTGATAGAGCTTTTGAACAAGTAGATATGATATTTACTCCAGTATCACCAAATACTGCATTTAAACTTGATGATAAAAAATCTCCTATTGAACTTTACCTAGAAGATATTTTCACAATTTCTGCTAACCTTGCTGGAATCCCAGGTATCTCAATCCCTGCTGGATTAGCTGACAATATGCCTGTTGGAATTCAACTATTAGGTAAACCTTTTGGAGAGGGAGAATTAATACAAGCTGGAGATGCTTTTGAAAAAATTAGAGGAGAATGGAAGCTACCTAATTTAGATTAGTAGCTATCTGTTAGAAGGAGATAATAAAATGAGAGAATGGGAATCAGTTATAGGATTAGAAGTTCACCTTCAATTAAAAACAGGAACTAAAGTTTGGTGTGGTTGTAGTGCTGACTATGACAATGCTGATGCTAACACTCATACTTGTCCAATCTGTTTAGGACACCCAGGTGCACTTCCTAAATTAAATAAAAAAGTTGTAGAATATGCAGTAAAAGGAGCTCTTGCTCTTAACTGTAAAATAAATAATGAGAGTAGTTTTGATAGAAAGAACTATTTCTATCCTGATACTCCTAAAAACTATCAAATTACTCAATTTGATAAATCTTATGCAGAGAAAGGATTTCTTGAATTTAGCTTAAATTCTGGAAGAATGGTAAAAGTTGGAATTACAAAAATTCAAATAGAAGAGGATGCTGCTAAATCAATTCATGCTGAACATGAATCACTTATCAACTATAACAGAGCATCTATACCTCTAATTGAGATTATATCTGAACCAGATATGAGATCATCAGAGGAAGCTTACGAGTACTTAAACACTTTAAAAAGTACAATAAAATATACTGGTATTAGTGATGTTTCTATGGAACTTGGTTCTTTAAGATGTGATGCTAATATCTCTGTAATGGAAAAAGGATCTAAAGTTTACGGAACTAGAGTAGAGGTTAAAAACCTTAACTCTTTCAAAGCTGTTGCTAGAGCAATAGATTACGAAATCGGTAGACAGATAGAAACTATTGAAAATGGTGGAGAGATTCATCAAGAAACTAGACTTTGGGACGAAGAATCTCAAACTACTAAAGTAATGAGAAGTAAAGAGGAAGCTATGGATTACAGATACTTCCCAGAGCCAGATCTTCTAAAACTTGTTATCACTGATGAAGAGGTAGAAGCTATTAGAGAGCTTATGCCAGAATCTAAAACTGATAAATTAAATAGATTTATCAATGACTATAAGATCCCTGAATATGATGCTAATATTCTTTGTGAAGATATTGAGCTTGCTGACTACTTTGAAGCAGTTACTAAAGTTTCTGGAAATCCAAAATTAAGTTCAAACTGGATAATGACAGAAGTTATGAGAAACTTAAAAGAGAAAAATATTACTATTGAAAACTTCTCTATCTCTGCTGAACACCTTGGAGAGATCATAGCTCTTATTGAGAAAAATGTTATCTCTACAAAAATAGCTAAAGAGTTATTTGAAATAAAATTAACTGATGATAGAGCCCCTGAAATTATAGTAAAAGAAAAGGGAATGGTTCAAGTTGCTGACACTGGAGCTATTGAAGCTATGATTGATGAAGTTATTGCTTCTAATGAAAAAATGGTAAATGACTATAAAAGTTCAGATGAAGGAAGAAAACCAAGAGTATTAAAAGGACTTATTGGACAAGTTATGAAACTTTCTAAAGGTAAAGCAAATCCTGGAATGGTAACAGAGTTAATGACTCAAAAATTAAGTAACCTTTAATAAGTAAAAAAATAAACCAGAACTAACTCTCTAGTTAAGAGAATTAGCTCTGGTTTTTAAATTATAAAAACCACTCAGCAATCATACATCTAGCAGATCCACCACCATTTGTTTCTATTGTGTGGATATCTGCATAAAGTATCTCATCATACTTCTCAATAATATTTTTTTGCTCTTCAGTCAAAGCTTCATAAGCAGTTTTTGACATCACTAATATCTTATCTCCATTAACTTTCTTCAATTCAATAGTATTTCCTAAGAAATGTTTAGTTTGTTCTTCAGAGATTTCAATAAGCTCTTTTCCAGAGTTGATAATACTATCTTTTAAAACTGCCCTCTCTTTTTCATCTTCAATAGCATTTAAGAAAACTATTGCAAAATTTTCAGCTATTGTTAGCATAACATTTGTATGGTAGATAGGAGCTTTTTCCCCATTGATAGTTTGGAATCCACTAAAAGTAACTCCTCTATATCCCATAGTTTCACAAAACTCATTAAATAACTCTTTATTCGTTCTTTTAGAGATATTTGCATAAGCAATTTTATTTTTTCTATCTAAACATATACTTCCTGTTCCCTCTAAAAATCTATCTCTCTTTTCATTTGCAATCAGATCAACAATTTTTAGATTTTCTCTATCTTTTACAAACTCTAGTATCTTATCTGTTCTCTCAAGTCTTCTATTTTCTGCATACATAGGGTAAAGAATAAGAGTGTTATTGCTATGAGTACTAAACCAATTATTTGGAAAGATACTATCTGGAGTGTGAGGAGTTAAAGTATCTTGTAATACAATAACATCAATAGTAGCTCCTCTTAATTTTTCTACAAAAGCATCAAACTCTTTTTCAGCACTTTTCTCAATAGCATCAGCTGAATTATCCTCCTTAATCTGATATAGATTATCCTTTCCTGTTTCTTCATTATAGCCAAAAGCTATCGGTCTTACCATTAAAATTTTATTCGTGATAAATTCTTTCATAAAAACCTCCTACATAATTCATTATAGTTAATTTTTTCAGAACTAGAGATATTAATATTATAGTTCTTTTCCCAACAAATTACAAATAAATCCCAATTAAAAAAAAGCTACTACAAACTAATAAATCTTATTAATTTGTAATAGCTCTAAGTTTTTAAATCTAAATATTATTTATTTCTATTTCCTATATAGTCAGCAAGTTTTAAAAGTATAGCACTTTTTTCCTCTCCAAATCTTTCAACAAGAATAGATTTAGCCTCTTCAATAGTATTTTTTAAAAGTTCCTTACTTTCATTTAATCCTATTAAAGCAGGGTAAGTTGATTTTTCTAACTCTTGATCACTACCAACAGGTTTACCTAAAGTTAGGAAATCACCTTCAATATCAAGAATATCATCTTTTATTTGGAAAGCTAATCCAATTAATTCAGAAAATCTTATTAAAGTTTCCTTTTCTTCAGGAGTAGCCTCTCCAATAATACAACCTATTTCAACAGGAAGTTTAATTAGTTTTCCAGTTTTATTTGAATGGATATATTTCAAAGTTTCCATATCAATACGTTTTCCTTCACTTGCAATATCCATCATTTGCCCACCAATCATTCCATTTATTCCTGCATAACTAGAAGTAAGTTTTACAATCTCAACTATTTGTTCAGGAGCTAAATGTGAATTTCTAGCAGTTAAGATATAGAAAGCATGAGTAAGAAGAGCATCTCCTATAAGGATACCTTCAGCTTCTCCAAATTTTTTATGAGTAGTAAGTTTTCCTCTTCTAAAATCATCATTGTCAAGAGCTGGAAGATCATCATGAACAAGTGAGTATGAGTGTATCATCTCAATTCCAACACCAGAGGCGGTCCCTTTAGTTTTATCTTTTCCTAATATATCAAGAGTCATAAAAAGAAGAATAGGTCTAAGTCTTTTTCCTCCATTCAATATTGCATATTTCATACCTTCAGCAATAACTTCTGGATAAGTAAGTTCAGCAAGATAAGAATCAATACTACTTTCTATCAATTTTTTATGCTCATCTAAATAATTTTTAAAAAACATAATTAAACCTCCTCTGTTAAAATTTCCCCATTTTCTTCTTTAACTTTTAAAATTTTTCCCTCTACCTTATTTAAAAGATCAGAAGATTTTTTTAAAAGTTTCATAGCATTTTCATATTCTTTAATAGAGTCAGTTAAACTAAGCTCTCCACTTTCTAATCTTTCAATTATCTCATCTATCTCTAAAAGATTATCTTCAAAACTTCCAGTTTTTTTACTCAATAGAATCACCTCAAATACTATGTTTTATCTAGTGTAAAATGTTATACACTTTTTACCATATTTTCTTTCATCAGCTTTTTTGAAAGATCCAATCACATCTTCCATCTCTTCAAAAAGATGGTGTTCACTTATAATAAGTCCACCTTCAGCAAGGATACCATTTTTTTCAATAGCTCTGATAACTTTAGTGCAAACTTCATCTTTATAAGGGGGATCCATAAATATTATATCAAATTTCTCCCCTTTTCTCCCTAAAATTTCAATAGCTCTAATAACATCATTTTTATATGCTCTACATCTATCTTGAAAACCTAAATTATTAACATTTTCTATAATATATTTTAGAGCCTCACTATCTTTCTCTATCATAATAGCTCTTTTAGCTCCACGACTTAGAGCCTCTAGTGATATACTACCACTTCCACTGAATAGATCAAGAAAAACAGACTCAGGAACATATGGAGCTATAATTGAGAATAGTGATTCCTTCATACTCCCTAAAGTTGGTCTTGTATCAGTTCCTTTTCTACTTTTTATTGTTTTATTTTTAGCTTCTCCTGCAATTATTTTCATCTATAATATCAACTCCTAATAGATAAACATAGCATCTCCAAAACTAAAGAAATGATATTTTTCCTCTACAGCTGTCTTATAGACATCTAACATAAACTCTCTTGAAGAGAATGCAGATACAAGCATAAGTAGAGTAGATTTTGGTAAATGGAAGTTTGTAATAAGAGCATCTATCACTTTAAATTTATATCCTGGGTAGATAAATATATCAGTACTTCCCTTTGTAGCTTTTACCAATCCATTTTCATCAACAGCAGATTCTAAAGCTCTAGTACTTGTTGTCCCCACAGATATTATTCTCTTTCCATTTCTCTTTCCCTCATTGATTATATCAGCAGCTTCTTGAGGAATCTCATAAGTTTCTTCGTGCATTTTGTGATCTAATACATCTTCAGTTTGTACAGGTCTAAATGTTCCTAACCCTACCTCTAAAAATATATCTACTATCTTTATCCCTTTTTTTTCTATTTTTTCTAATAACTCTTTTGTAAAGTGAAGTCCTGCTGTAGGTGCAGCTACTGACTCACCTTTT
Organism: uncultured Fusobacterium sp.; assembly: GCA_900543175.1. Taxonomy (GTDB): domain Bacteria; phylum Fusobacteriota; class Fusobacteriia; order Fusobacteriales; family Fusobacteriaceae; genus Fusobacterium_A. Next base: position 12,371 of record UQQO01000012.1, on the reverse strand, counting down.
ATAGCATAGACAGTTTGATATCTGTCCTTTTCTTTTAAAGCTTCAACTATATATGGTGGAAGAGGCATCTTTCCAAGTTTATCTAAAACCTCTTCAAAAGCACCTTCATACTCAAATTTGATAATTCTATTTCCATCATCTTTGATCTCAATTAACTCTCCAATAAGTTCGTTTTTTTCTCCAATATAAAGTTTTTGTCCAACTTTAAGTTTTTTAGCTGGCTTTAAAAGACATTCCCAAGTATTTAGATCTATTCTTTTTATTAAAAGAATCTCTAAAACTCCACCTGTTTCTTTATGTCCAAACAATCTAGCTGGAATTACTTTAGTTGAGTTTCTAACTAAAATATCCCCTTCATGTAGATAATCAATTATCTCATAAAAAATTTTATGTTCTACTGTTCTATTTGTTTTATCTACCAACATAAGTCTAGCATGATCTCTAGGTTCTCTAGGTTGTTGACCTATTAATTCTTCTGGTAGATGGTAATCATAATCATGTAATTTTGTAGACACTATTTGTCACCACACTTCTTTCCAATAACTACTCTATCTATTCCACCATAGTCTTTAACTATTGATAGAATATCAAATCCATTTTCTTGCATTAATTCACTAACTGTTTCAGCTTGGTTATATCCCACTTCAAAGGCTAGAATACCATTATCATTTAGATAAGTAGATGCCTCTTTTGAAATTTTTGAATAGAAATAGTAACCATCTCCATTATCAGTAAGAGCATTTTCTGGCTCATATTTTAAAACTTCAGGCATTAACTCTTGGTACTCATTTAGAGGAATATATGGTGGATTTGAAATAATCATATTGAATTTTTCATCTTTAAAAGCTGAGAAAACATCTGATTTAATAAAAGTTACATTCTCTACTTGATTTAACTTTCTATTTGTTTCAGCAACTTCCAAAGCTCCATCACTGATATCAGCTCCAATAATTTTAGCATTAGGCACCTCTTTTCCTAAAGAGATTGCTATTGCTCCACTTCCAGTTCCAATATCTAAAACCTTTGGTGATCCTACCATCTCTTTTAAAAGAAATTTGCACTGCTCAACTAAAATTTCAGTATCACTTCTAGGAATTAATACTCTTTCATCTACTTTAAAAGGATAACCAAAAAACTCCCACTCTCCTAAAAGATATTGTAGTGGTTTTCTATGTTTTCCCCTTGCAATTAAAAGCTCTCTTATCTTATCTTTAGCAGAATCTTCAATCTTTTTATTTAAGTTCAATGTAAGAACTAATCTACTTACATTTAAAACATGGGAAAAGATATATTCAGTATCTAACATTGGACTAGGTACACCATGTTTTTTAAGATATTCTGCTGATTTATTTAAAAGATCTATATTTTCATTTTTATAATTCACAGTGTTTATATTTACCTCTTTGCTCTTTATAAGCTCATCAAAACCAATTCTCTTTCTAGCCATCTCTCTAAGACATGTTTTAATTTTAGATTTTTGCTCATCATTTAACTCCATATCAGAATACATATATAGAGATATTCTATCTAATTGTAAAACATTGGCAATAAGTTTTTCACTTTCAAGTCTTGGTTTTGAAAAAGAGTATTTTTGCAAATACTCTTTAGAAAAGTTTAATATTTCTAGTAAATTCATCTTATAGGTCAGACTCACTTGAAAGCATTTCAGCTTGGTTAAATGTGATTAGAGCATCGATCATCTCATCAATATCTCCATCTAAGAATGCTTCAAGTTGATATACTGTGAATTTAATTCTATGATCTGTAATTCTTCCTTGTGGGAAGTTGTATGTTCTTATTTTTTCTGATCTATCTCCTGTACCTACTTGAAGTCTTCTTTCACTTTCAACTTGACTTCTTTGTTTTTCACATTCCATTTCAAATAGTTTTGAAACAAGGTGTTTCATAGCTTTTTCTCTATTTTTTAATTGTGATCTTTCATCTTGACATTGAACAACAATACCAGTAGGTAAGTGAGTAATTCTAACTGCAGAGTCAGTCATGTTAACGTGTTGCCCTCCAGCTCCTCCTGATCTATATGTATCAATTTTTAGATCTTTTGGATCGATTTTAACTTCTTTTACATCTTCAACTTCTGGAAGAACAGCAACAGTAGCTGTTGAAGTGTGAACTCTTCCAGCAGATTCAGTTTCAGGAACTCTTTGTACTCTGTGTACTCCAGATTCAAATTTTAATCTTGAGTAAGCTCCTAAACCATTGATACTGAATACAGCCTCTTTGATTCCACCGATTCCCATCTCTTGTTTTTCAATAATTTCAACTTTCCATTTTCTTCTTTCTGCATATCTACAATACATTCTAAATAGATCTCCAGCAAATAGAGCAGCCTCATCTCCTCCAGCTCCACCTCTGATCTCTACAATAACGTTTTTGTCATCGTTTTTATCTTTAGGAAGTAAAAGAATTTTTAATTCCTTTTCAAATTCTGGAACAGCTTCCTCAATCTCTTTAAGCTCTTCATGCATCATCTCTCTCATGTCAGGATCTTTTTCAGTTTTTAAGTTTTCTTTGATAAACTCTAAATCTTCCATAGTTCTTTTATACTCTTTATATTTTTCAACTATTGGAGTTATGTCAGATAAAGCTTTGTTACATTCCATCATTTTTTTTGGGTCAGCAAGTACTTCTTGTGATCCAAGCATCTCATTAAGTTCATTAAATCTTTTTACAACTTCTTCTAATTTTGCGAACACTACTATCTCATCTCCTTTTTCTACACTATAACTTAACAATTATACCATACTAACATAAAAAAATCAATTTGACATGATAGTTTATAACATAAAAAGAGCTGATAAATTAATAAATAATATATTAATTTAGATCAGCTCTAATTTTTATATTTTAGTATCCCATTCTTTCAACTATCTCTTCAACAATATCATCAGCACGTTGCCCTTTAAAATACTCGTTGCTAACATTTTCAAAACCAATAGCTCTATATTTATATGGTCTTCCTATATATTTATTTACAAGATTAAAATGTTCATCAAGTATAGCTAAAGTAGGCACAACATATCTTTCTTCAGGTATTCCAAGTTTTTCTCTTAAATACTTAAATCCTCTACCTTCAGTAATAATACTTAAAGAGATATTAGGGTTTAACTCTACCATCTTCATTAAAACAGGCAGAGTAGCTCTAACATATGGACACCAAGATTCAGCACTTAGAAGAAAATAAAACTTTTTATCAACAGCTTTTACTCTATTTGTAAAGCTATCTCCCAATCTTAAAACAGAAGTGATCTCTTCTATTTTTTCCTTTTCATCTTTACTAGCTATGCTTATAAATGTATCATAAGACATTCCAGTTTCAAATAGTTCTCTGTACTCCATAATAAAATACCTCCTTTATATTTTAAAAGTTTACTTTTTTAAGTACACTTTTTATCGCCTCTTCAATAGAAGTGAAACTTTTTAACTCCTCTTTTGTAAGTAGAGAATCAATCTCTTTTTTACTATATCCCAATCCCTCTAAAGCAGAGTAAAGCTCCTCTTCAATTTGGAATTGTGATGATATATTCTCATTTCTTGCTTCAACAGAAAGAGTATCTAAAGTTTTTAACTTGCTTTTCAGATCCAAAATAAGTTGTTGTGATTTTTTCTCTCCAAGCTTTGGAACTTTTTTTAGATTTACATAATCGTCAGCAGCTATAAGATCTCTCAATGTATCAATATCAAAAGTAGACATTACAGATAGTGCAAGAGAAACTCCAATCCCTTTAACTCCCAACAACATCTCAAAAATATTTCTCTCTCTCTCCTCTAAAAATCCTATAAGTTTAAAACTATCTTCTTTTATATAGTTATAAATATATAATTTTACTTCACTTCCAGTTTTAACCCTATCATAAGTTCTAAGAGAGATATTTACTCTATAACCCACACCATTTACATCTAATGCAAGATATTCTGGCTTTTTATACTCAACTTTTCCTCTTAAATATTCAAACATCTATTTCACCGACTCTTCTTTCTTTTTTCTACCTCTTTTTTTAGGTGTAACTTCTAAAACAGGAGTTTCTTCAGCTACCTCTAAAAAATTGATCTCCTCTTTTTCCTTAGCAGTTTTTAAAATTTTTCTTATATATGTAGCTGTATAACTTTTCTTAACCTTGGCAATCTCTTCAGGAGTTCCACAAGCAACAATTGTTCCTCCTCTATCTCCTCCATCAGGTCCAATATCTATAATGTAATCAGCTGTTTTTATAACATCTAGATTATGCTCAATAACTACAACACTATTTCCCTTATCCACAAGTCTATTTAAAACCTCAAGGAGTTTTCTAATATCTTCAAAATGTAGTCCAGTAGTAGGTTCATCAAGAATATAAATAGTATTTCCCTTTGTCATCTTAGAAAGTTCAGTAGCTAATTTTATTCTTTGAGCCTCTCCACCAGATAGAGTTGTAGCAGGTTGTCCAAGTTTTATATAATCAAGTCCAACATCTATAAGTACTTTTAATTTTCTCTCAAGAGATGGTACAGCTTTAAAAAACTCATAAGCCTCACCTACACTCATATCTAAAACATCAGAGATTGTTTTTCCTTTGTAATATACATCAAGAGTTTCTTTATTATATCTCTTTCCCTTACAAACTTCACATTGCACATATATATCTGGCAAAAAGTTCATCTCTATCTTAATTATTCCAGCTCCTTGACATGCCTCACATCTTCCACCTTTTACATTAAAAGAGAATCTTCCTTTAGAAAATCCATGTTGTTTTGCATCTTTTGTTTCAGCAAAAATTGCTCTAATATCATCAAAAATCTTTGTATATGTAGCAGGGTTAGACCTTGGAGTTCTACCAATAGGACTTTGATCTATATTGATAACCTTTTCAAGTTGATCGATTCCCTGTATACTTTTATACTCTAAAGGATACAATTTTCCTTTATTAAGCTTGTTAAAAAGTACAGGAAAAAGGGTATGATTAATTAAACTTGATTTACCACTACCACTTACCCCAGTGACAACAGTAAAAACTCCCAATGGAATCTCTACATCAATATTTTTTAGATTATTTCCCTTTGCTCCTAAAAGTTTTATACTTTTCTCCCATTTTCTTCTAATTTTAGGAACTTCTATTTTTAACTCTCCTTTTAAATATCTTCCAGTAAGAGAGTTTTTATTTTTCATAATCTCTTTTGGAGAACCAGAGGCAACTATATTTCCACCAAACTCTCCAGCTCCAGGACCTAAGTCAAAGATTTTATCAGCTTGTAACATAGTATCTTCATCATGCTCAACAACTATTAGAGTATTTCCAAGATTTTTTAATCTCTCAAGAGTAGCTAAAAGTTTATCATTGTCCTTTTGATGCAATCCAATACTAGGCTCATCCAAAACATAGAGAACCCCTGTCAATCCTGAACCAATTTGAGTGGCAAGTCTAATTCTTTGAGCCTCTCCACCAGATAGAGTTTTTGTTTCACGAGCTAAATTTAGATAATCTAAACCTACATTTATCATAAAAGACAGTCTCTCTCTAATCTCTTTTAAAATCTCCTTAGCAATAGTTTCTTGCTTTGGAGTCAGTTTTAAATTCATAAAAAACTCTAAGGCATCTTTTATACTAAAATCACATATCTCCATAATATTTTTATCTTGAATTGTAACTCCTAAAACTTCAGGTTTTAATCTCTTACCATTGCAGACTTTACAAACTCTCTCTATCATGAACTTATTTTCAATCTCTTCTCTTTGAGCCTCTGAAAAGCTTTCATTATATCTTCTTTCAAGATTTTTTATAGCTCCTTCATACTCCTTGTATCCATGATATTGAAAATCACTACCTTCAAAATCAAATCTAAATTTCACATCTGTTCCATATAAAATAATATCTAACTCCTCTTTAGTTAGATCTTTTACAGGTTTATTAATATCTATTTTAAAGTGTTTTGCCATGGTTTTAAATATTTCCCATGTATAACCTTTTCTTGAACTAGCTCCTGGAATATACAAACCACCATCAGCAATAGAAAGTTCCTCATTTTCAATAAGTTTATTCTCATCAATTTCAAGTTTTTTCCCTATTCCTTTACACTCTGGACAAGCTCCAAAAGGGGCATTGAAAGAGAAAAGTCTAGGGTTCAGATCAGGAATATTTACCTCTTCATGTTCTGGACAAGCAAAGTTTTCACTATATAGAAAATCCTCTCCATTTACATTTAATAGAACTTTTCCATTTGCTAACTCTGTTGCAGATTCCACAGATTGAGTCAATCTACTTTCAAAATCTTTATCCTCTTTTTTTAATACTAATCTATCAACAACAACAGCTATATCATGTTTTTTATTTTTATCCAATTCAATTTCATCTTCTAAGTAAAGAATCTCTCCATTTACTCTAACTCTAACAAATCCCTTTTTTTGCAGATTTAAAAATAGATTTTTATGAGTCCCTTTTTTCTCTTTTACTAGAGGTGCAAGAACTATCATCTTTGCTCCCTCTTCAAATCTATCTATTGCTCCACTAACAATCTCCTCTGTACTTTGTTTTTCAACTTTTCTACCACATACAGGGCAGTGAGCAGTTCCAATATGAGCAAACAGAAGTCTCATATAATCATAGACCTCAGTAATAGTTCCAACAGTAGAACGTGGGTTTCTATTTGTAGTTTTTTGCTCTATTGAGATTGCAGGGGCTAACCCCTCAATACTATCAACATCAGGTTTTGTCATCTGTCCAATAAATTGTCTTGCATAGGCTGAAAGGCTTTCAACATATCTTCTTTGCCCCTCAGAATAAATAGTATCAAAAGCTAGAGAAGATTTTCCACTTCCACTAACTCCAGTAATAACTATAAATTTATTTTTAGGTATCTCAACATCTATATTCTTTAAATTGTGTTCCCTTGCTCCTTTTATAATAATCTTATCTAACATAGCCACCTCTTAAATTATCTATATTCATCTATAAGTTTATCATTGTTTTTCTAAAAAAACAAGAAGTTAGCTCCTAAACCAAAATTAATAAAATTTACTTTAATTGAAAAAAGTTTTCTAAATATTTAGCAACTCCATCTTCACTATTTTTCCCAGCTCTATTGTCAATTGATTCTTTTACAATGAATTGAGCATTTTCCATAACAACAGGGTGTCCAACTTTTTTAAGCATATCTAAATCATTTTCAGCATCACCAAAAGCTATTATTTTATTCATGTTAAAATCTAGAGTTTCAGCAAGTATTTCAAGAGCATTTCCCTTGCTACAACCTTTTGGAGCTATGTCCACACAAGTTGGATCAGAGATAGTTATCTCTACTAAATGGGAAAAATTATCCTTTAATTTTTTACTTAAATTCAGTATAACCTCTTCCTCATCTACAATAATAATCTTATTGAGTTTAGAACAATCTTTCAGATCTACTAATACATGCTCTACAAAACCAGTTCTTCTACTATAATCAGTTTTGTCATATTCATCTCTATAAAAATCTTCATGGAAAAAACAGTTATAATTAACTTTTTCCTCTCTTAAAAGTTTCAAAAGTTCATAAGTTACCTCTTTAGAAATAACCTTTTCAAATATCATATTTTCATCTTTATCATAGATATTAGCTCCATTGTTACAGATAATATATGTATCTACTCCAAGTTGATTTTTAAATCTAATAGCAGATGCTTCTCCACGTCCCGTGGCAATAATAAATTCGATTCCCAATCTATTTAAAGTTTTTATTGTCTCCCTTGTATAGTCAGTTATCTTACTATTTTCATCTAATAGAGTTCCATCTAAATCAGATACAATTATTTTCATTCTTTCCTCCAATTATTTTGTATTAAGCAACAGGATAAGCTAAAACATATATTGCCATAGCTGTAAGATACATAAGTGATACCATAAAAATTGATAACATAATACTAGCAACTATCTTAAACTTTTCACTTTTTTGTAAATTAAAAATCTTAGTAATTAAGTATATATCCAATATAGGAAAGATAGCTGCAAAAATTCCCTTAGCCATTTTAATTTTTAAAGAGAATACAATTAAAAGAATAGTGATAACTATCATAGGAAAGATAATAAGATATATGGGAGTAGTAAAAGTTTCACGTAGATCCCCTTTTTCCTTTTCATCAATGAAGATATCAATATTTTTAGAATCTACAAAGATCTTTCTCTTATTTCCATTGTCATCTTTAATAGTAGATCTTCCATTGTTGTTTTTTACCCTTTCATCGTTGTATTTCAATATACAATTTTTTTCCTTATCCACTTCTAAAATAACTTTATTTTTTTGAAAATCTTTATGTTTCAATATCAGTTTCATTTTTTACCCTCTCTATAAAATTTATAATATATTATATTTCTTTTCAAAAAAAATAACAAATTTTTTATTCAAAAAATAAAAATACACTCCTTATAAAAATAAAGAGTGTAAGTTTTGAAATTATCCTACATAAGATGCAAATACATGGATAAATATCATAGTACAACTTGCTATACATATCCAAGTACATCCACCAAGAATAATTGGCTTCATACCTTTAGTAAATAGGTCAGCAAATTTTATTTTAAATCCTACCCCAGCTAATGCAGCTGTTACAAAGAATTTATATCCAGTTTTTAGGTATTTGCTGATATTTAACATATCTTTTCCAAATAGTCCGAAAGTATTTAATAGAGCCATAACTAAGAACCAAAGAATAAACATAGGGAAAACTTTTGCTACAGTTTTAGCTATAGAAGTTTGACTTCCTGTTCCTGCATTATTTTTAGATTCTTCTTTAACCATTAATATTGTAAAGATAACAGCAAGAGCTATAAGCATAGTTGTTCTTGTTAATTTTACTGTGATAGCAAGGTTTAGATCTAAAGCATGAAGAGCACTATAAGTAGCCTCAGCAGCTGCAACACTTGATGTATCGTTAATAGCACATCCAGCTAAGAATCCAAATTGGTTAAGAGTAAGTCCTAAATATGTTGCTAAGTATGGATATGTTAAAGCAGCTAAAATATCAAATAGGAAGATAGCAGTCATTGCATAGGCAATCTCTTCTTCTTTAGCTTTAATAATTCCTGCTAAAGTTGCAATTGCAGTTCCTCCACAGATTCAAGTTCCTCCTCCAACTAGAGTACTTGTATTTTTAGTAACTCCTAATCTCTTTCCAACAAAATATGCTACTCCAAATGAGATGCAGATATTAGCGATGATAAGAGGAAGTGCTTTAGCTCCATATCCAACAACTTCAGCAAAGTTAAGAGTTCCTCCAGCTAAGATAATACCAATATTAAGGAATTTTTTTCCAGCAAAAGTAGTTCCTGCTTTAAAATCTTTATCAATAGAAGGCATTAAGTTTAATATAGTTATACCAAGAAGAAGTCCAATCATAGGAGCTCCTACCCAATGTTGTAGTTTTCCAAGTTTTGTAGCTATAACAGCTAAAATTAAACATGTAATTATTCCAATATATTTTTTGTTCAAAATAATTCTCTCCCTTTAAATTTATTCTTTAGTTCATTTTTTTAGATAAAAAAACTGCTGAGAAAAAATATATTCTCAGCAGTTAATGAGGGTTTCTATAAGATTAACAAGTAGCTCCACCAACTAAGTGTAGTTGAGCATCTAAAATTTCTTGTTTTCTTTCTAGTAATTCATTTCCTAGTAATTGAGCTTCTACATTTTCAAATCCGATTCTTTCAATTGTAGTTGCAAATCTTTCTCCAGTTTTTCCTTGTTCTCTAAATAGAAGGATTGCTTTTTCAATAACATCAAAAGCTTCTTCTTTAGTTGTGAAAACTTTTCTTAAAGGAATTCCGTGAGCTGTTGATTTTCCCCATCTTCCACCGATATAGATTTTAAATCCTTTTACACCATCTTCGATAGCATCAAAGTGACATTTTCCAACACAAAGTCCACAGTTGTTGCAAAGATCTTTATCAATTTCTAAAACACCATCTACTACTTTTGCAGCTTTCATAGGACAAACTGTTTCAATAGCACATTTTTTACATCCACTACATAGATCAGAATCATAGTTAGGTACATATTGTCCAATGATACCTAAGTCATTTAAGTCAGGTTTTACACAGTTGTTAGGACATCCTCCAACTGCAATTTTAAATTTGTGAGGTAATCTAACTCCACTGTATCCATTGAAAAATCTTTCGTGGATTTCTTCTCCAAGAGCTTGAGTATCTTGAAGTCCATAGTTACATACAGTTCCTTTACAAGCTACTACTGGTCTTACTTTAGATCCTGTTCCTCCAGTCATTAGATCAACAGTTGCTAGGTGAGCTCTAACAGCTTCAATATTATCAAAGTGAACTCCTGGAAGTTCAACTGTAAGTCTAGATGTGAAAGTTACCTTTCCATTTCCATATTTTTCTGCAACTTCAGAGATAACTCTATTTTGTTCAGCAGAAATAGCTCCCATTTTAGTGATTACTCTAACTGAAAAGTTTTCAGTTCCTTTGTTGTGTAAAAATCCCATTGCTTTTACTCTTTTGATTTCAGCAGCATCAATTGCCATAAGATAATCCTCCCTTATATTCCTTTATTTATTTTAACTTAACTAACTAATTATTTTTTAATTATTTTCTTTAATTGTATTAAATAGATTTCCACCTTCTAATACTTTAACATTTGTGTGTCCATAGTATTTTAGACGGTTTTGAACCATGTAAGCTCTTTTACCTTTGTTACAGATTAAAAGAATTTTATCATCTTTAGCATATCCATCTAGAGGTCCATTTACAGTTGATAAATCAACATATGGAGCTCCTTCAATAGATGGAACTAAACAAGCATCAATAACTTTGTATCCTTCATCAGCACCTGCAGCATATTCTGCTGGAGTTATTGTTTCATAGTTTCCATTTATTTTATTAAATAATACATTAACTGTATGTACTAATGGATGAATTGCAGTCGAGAATGGTGGTGCATATGCAAGATCTAAGTCTTCTAAGTCATGAAGTGTAGCTCCCATTGTCATTGCAGTAACAACTACATCTACAACTTTATCCACTGCTCCAGCTCCCATTACTTGTACTCCTAAAACTTTTAAGCTATCTTTATCAACTATAAGTTTTATCATAAAGTTTGATGCTCCAGCATAGTAGTGAGCTTTATCATCTACAACAGTAACAACACTTATAGGATTAAATCCAGCTTCTTTAGCAGCAACTTCAGTAAGTCCTGTTCTACCTACATTTAAGTTAGGAAGAAGTTTTGCAACAGCAGTTCCTACAACTCCTCTATAAGCTATTCTTTTTCCATTGATATTTTGAGCTAAAATACGTCCCTCTATATTTGCAGAAGATCCCATTGGTGACCAAGTAGGTGCTCCAGTTAGAACATTTTTAACCATTGCACAGTCTCCTGCAGAGTAGATATCAGCATCATTTGTTTCAAAATATTCATTTACTTTTACAGTTCCATTAGGCATTAATTCAATACCAGTATCAGCTAAGAAAGCTGTGTTAGGACGAATTCCAACAGACATAATTACAGCATCAACTTTCATTGCTCTTCTAGATGTTTGAATTTTTTCTACTTTTCCTTCTCCAAGGATAGCTTCTAATTTTGTTCCTGTAAATGCCATTATTCCATGATCAGCAAGTTTATTTTCAGCATACTCAGCAAACTCTTTATCAAATCCTGTAAGAATATTTGGAGCCATTTCAATAACAGATACTTTTACTCCTTGAAGTGCCATATTTTCTGCTACTTCTAGTCCTATATACCCAGCTCCAATAACAGCAGCTCTCTTAATTTTTCCAGCTTCAATATCAGCTCTTAAATTAATAGCATCCTCTGGAGTTCTCATAAAATATACTCCTGGAAGATCTATTCCTTCAATAGGTGGTTTTACTGGACTTGCTCCAGTAGCAATTACTAATTTATCATATGAGAATGTTGCTTCTTCATTTGTTTTTAAATCTATAGCTTTAACACTTTTATTTTCTCTATCTAACCCAACTACTTCAGTTTCTGTAAAAACTTGTGCTCCTGTTAACTTTGAAAATTTCTCAGGTGTATTAACAATAAGTTGAGCTTTATCTTTTATAATATTTCCTACATAATATGGTAATCCACATCCAGCATAAGATATTTCTTTACTTTTAGTTAAAATAATCACTTCATGATCACGATTTTCTCTTTTTAATTTTGCAGCAACTTTAGTTCCAGCAGCTACTCCACCAACAATTACTACTTTCATATTTAGAACCCCCTCAATAACAAAGTCAAAATAAAATTAACAAAACATATTTGTTCCAACAAATTTCAGTGTAAATTATAACACCTTTATTAAAATAATGAAAATAAGAAAATCAAATACCTCGTATAAGAAAAACTAATACCAGATTTTTTGTTCTCTATTTATACTATTTGTA
>UQQO01000011.1 GCA_900543175.1 uncultured Fusobacterium sp. | reverse complement strand
GATTATGCTTTATATTTTAAAATTTATTTTAACATTTTTAATATACTTTTATATATGAAATATATCCCTTCATCAAAACTCTTATGATTTATTCTTTTTTCTGCCTCTGCAATATCTTTTATAAAGAAGTTATCTTCACTATTATCATCAAAAAAGATATTAGTCATTTTAAAACCTCTAATTATAGAGTTAATAATTTGAGAGTATTGGTCTATTTCATTTTTATTTAATTTTAATTGAGAATTATATCTATTTAATAGTTTTTCTATGAAATTATAATTTATAGTTTCTATTTTTATCATTAGATCTCTAACATCTTTTCCCAATACATCTACATTTCTAGCAAGATTTATCAATACAAGTTGTCTTTTCAGATCTTTTTTTAAAAATTTTACCCTTGAAACTATATTTTTTAATAGAATTTCATCAAAATCTTTTCCCTCCCTGATCTGTTTCTCTTGCTGTTCAAGACTACTTTTAATCTGTTCCTCTATTATTGTTCTCAAGAGGAGACTCTTACTTTTAAAATATGTATAGAAACTCCCTTTGGCTATTCCAATAGAATTAGTTATATCTTCAACTGATGTATGGGAATATCCATTTTTTAATATTAAAGACATAGCTGCTTCTACTATCTGTTCTTTTTTCCCCTTTCCTTCCATCACATAACTCCTTTATTTTTTTGACTTATTAGTCAGCTTAGATTTTACACCTTTATGACTTATAAGTCAACATAATTTTTATTTTTTTACACTCCTAAAGAAGTTACTCTATTTCTATTTTTATATCATAAAAACAATATAAAATTTTAGAATATTATATATTTTAAACTATAAAGTAACTTTAGGGTCAATATTTTTTTTAGTTTTTTTAATATATTCTTCTTTCTATACTATATATATTTTTTTAATATTTTTTATTCTATATCTAGACAAAAATTTTTTTAATTTATACTTTTATTTTCTTCATAATTTTTTCATAAAAAAAGACTAACCGAATCTCTTCAGTTAGCCTTTTTTTCTACAGTCAGTATTTATGTAAATTTTATTGTAAGTTAATCTTAGAAAGTAGTTCTAAATCCTACTACAGCAGTTGGTTGCCATCTCCAATCTCTAGCACTTTTTTCACTTTGATAAGCCCAGTTTCTATACTCTGCTCCTAATGAAGTGTAAACATTTAAGTTTGGTGTTACTTTATAAGTAGTTATAAGTTGAGGATAAGCATATAATTGATATGAATTATGATAGTAATTATAATTATCTGCTTTTAAATCAGCTGGTTCAATAGCTTTTGCATCAGCTTTTACTGTTCTTTGAATTTTTTCTGAATTCCATGTATATGGATCATATCCACCTTCAAAGTAGAAATCTACTGTTACATCATCATTTGCATATAAGTTTGTTGTGTTATATAAGTATGCTTCCATAGTTAAGCTTGTATTATTTCTTACTGTATCTTTTGCTCCAGTTGCTTGACGTTCTCCATAGAAATGTTGATCACCATATAAATTGAACTCAAATGAGAATCCTAATGGTAATTGGTTCATAGTAAATAGATCTAATCCTAAAATATTTTCATAATCAGCACTATTTTTTGCCCATTTATATTTATATTTTGGTGCAAAAGTAAAGCTTGTTGTTTTTATAAAATCATTGTTAAATAGATAATCTGCTATATTAAATCTTGCTTGATATTCTAATGATTGAACATCATCAGTATCTTTTTTATATTCTAATCTTGAAGTAAGATCAACTTTTGAATCTCCTAAATTTCCATGATCATAGAAATATCTCAATCTTGTTTGAGTTCCATTTTCTCCCTCTTGATTTTTATTTGTAACTGAGTTCCAATCATTATAAGATCTTACTCTGTATTCTAATGATTGTTTTTCTGTCATATTAATTTGTCCTAATAATTGTGTTCTTCCATAGTTGTTACTTACTTTGTTATTTTTGTTATTAAGCTCTTCTGCTTCTCCATAATATCTGTATTGTAAATCAACATATCCATTAGGTTTAAATCCTTCTGGCTCTCTGTCTCTATAAACAATAACTTCTTTTTCAACAATTTGTACTGGTGTTTCCTCAACTACAACTGGTTCAGGAACTATTTCTTTTGCCTGTGCCATGGCTGTAACTGCTAAAAACGCCCCAACTAATAATAAAGATTTTTTCATAAAAATACCCCCTAGTATCTTTTTAATTAAACTACAAGAATACGGAGATTCTGGGAGTTATCTCGTATATTCTTGTAGTTTATTTTGGAGAGAAAACAAATTATGAGAGATTAGCAACTCTCACAACTCTTCTTTTCTACATATGTAAGTATAGCCCTCTATAATGTTTTATATGTGAATTTTAGGAGTTATTATTTTTTTCTCAATTTATCAATGTTTTAATCTTTAGTTATTCACTTTAAAACATGGTATAAAAAGTTAAAAAAATGTTTTTTTATTTTTTTTAAACGAATAATTTATAATTGTTTCTTCATTTCTTTGACATAATAATGTCACATAAAAGAAATTTTTTCGTCTTTATACATCAATCTTTCTATTGAATTTTTATAACTAAAAAAAGCCAATAAAAACAAAATTTAAACATTTGCCTTTATCAACTTTCTTTTTTATAAAACAATATAGAAAAATAACTTTTAATTTTTAAAACAAATAAACTTGACATATTATTTTTCAAAGTTTATAATTGCCATTGCTAAATAATTTTATTCTTCAAATCATTGAAGTAGCATACTAATAGCAAAGGAGAATGATGATTTATTTTGATGAATTATGGTATATTGAGCAAATATAATAAAACAAAAGGAACTCTATTTACACCTAAACAATTACAAAAATTGATATATCCATTAATAATTGAACAAGTATTAGCAATTACTGTTGGAATGGTAGATACTATAATGATCTCTTATGCTGGAGAAGCTGCCATGTCAGGAGTCTCTTTAGTTGATATGATAAACAATTTAATGATCAATATATTTGTTGCCATTGCTACTGGTGGAACTGTTATTTTATCACAGTATTTAGGAAGTAAAAATATAAAAAAGGCATCTACAGTTGCTTCACAGCTTATTATGATCGCTGCGGTTATTTCAACTATATTCATGGTTATTTTCATTTTTAATAACCACTTTATTTTAAAACTATTTTTTGGAGCTATAGAAGCTGATGTAATGAAAAATGCAAAAATATATTTTTTAATTTCTGCATGTTCATATCCATTTATTGCAGTATTTGGTTCATGTTCTGCTATTTTTAGATCAATGGGTAATGCTAAGATATCTATGAAAATATCTGTAGGAATGAATATTTTAAATGGAATAGGTAATGCCATTCTTATTTTTGGATTTTCTATGGGAGTTATGGGAGCAGCACTATCAACTTTATTTTCAAGATTTGTAGGTACTCTAGTTATCTTTTCTCTACTAGAGAAAAAGAAAAACCTAGTCACTGTATCTCGTAAAGAGATTTTTATGTGGGATAAAGAGATGATCTACCGTATTCTTTATATTGGAATTCCTAGTGGTATAGAAAATGGAATCTTCCAATTAGGAAGAGTGTTAGTTGTTAGTATAATCTCTAATTATGGAACAACACAGATTGCTGCAAATGCTGTTGCAAATGGATTAGATTCTATGGGAACTATTGCTGGACAAGCTATGAACCTTGCAATGCTTACAGTGATAGGACATTGTATGGGAGCTGAAAAAAAAGATGAGGCTGTTTTCTATACAAAAAAAATATGGAAATTAACATATCAGATAACATTAGCAATCAATATAGTAATTTTAGTTTTCTTACCAACATTATTAAATCTCTTTTCATTGTCAAAAGAGGTTTATAGATACTCATATATTCTAGTTTTTATACATAATGGAATGGCAATTTTATTATGGCCAACTTCATTTACTATGCCAAATGCTTTAAGAGCAGCAGGAGATGTAAAATTTTGTATGTTTATCTCTATTTTCTCAATGATTGCTTTCCGTATTTTCTTTAGTGTTATCTTAGGAACTTGGTTTGGTTTAGGAGCAATTGGAGTATGGATTGCAATGGTTATAGATTGGATTTTTAGAGCATCTCTATTTACAATCCGTCTTATGAAAGGAAGATGGCTAGAATACAAAATTATATAAAAAAATTTAAATATGTTTTATTTAATATAAATGAGCTGAGTAAAATATTTACCCAGCCCATTTTTTATTTACACCATTTAAATTGTAACTTTTTTAGTTATCAATAAATATAGAGCAATAATAGCTATAATTACCAAAGCTATTGCTGCCATTTTCTCTTTTTCAGTAAATATAGGTTCATTTTCTCCTTTATTTTCCTCACGAGCTTTACAGAATACTAATATTCCAATAGCAAATAGTATACTTGCCATTACTAGATATTTTAATCCTGCTGCATATATTAACCATGCTCCATATATACTTCCTAAAACTCCTGTTATCAATGCTGTTTTTGTTTTTATTCCAACATCTTTAGGAATATCTCCTCTCTTAGAAATTTGCCATAAATATAGTGTTGATGCCATATATGCTGGTAGTATCATAACTCCTGTTATACTTAACATAGCATTCCAAGCATTATTTGCAAAGTATACTAATACCATTGTTAATTGCATAGCTATACTTGAAACTAAAAGAGCAAATGATGGAGTACCATTTTTATTTTCTTTAGCAAAAATTTTAGGGAAAGTTCCATCTTTTGCACAAGCATAAGGTACTTCAGCTAAGAATACTGTCCAAACTAACCAAGAACTTAGTAGAGCTATAATAACTCCTATATTCATGAACCATTCTCCCCATTCACCAACTATATCAGCTAATACTGCTGCTGCTGAAGGTGGAGCTAATACTGCTAATTCCCCTTGTGATAACAATCCAAATGGTAACATTGAAATTGCAGTATATGATAACCAACATAGTAAAAATCCTATTAAAGTAGCTTTACTTACTGCTTTTTGGCTTTCTGCCCTATCTGAAATAACTACAGCTCCTTCAATACCTATAAATGACCATAAAGTTACTAACATTGTACTCTTTATCTGTCCACCAATTCCACCTAGGTTTGTATCATGAATAGCTTTTATTGTTTCATGTCCCCAAAAGTTTGTATCAAACATTGAGAACTTAAATACAAATAAGCTTGCTATAATAAATACAGCTATTGGAACTAATTTTGCTATTGTTCCTATAATATTTATACTAGCAGCTTGTTTAACCCCTGCCATTATCATAAAATACATCAACCAAATAAGAATAGATCCACCTATAACTGATGGTAGATTGTTTCCACCTTTAAAGTGTGGTGGGAAAAAATAGTTTAATGAATCCATAAGAAGTATAGCATAACCTACATTGGCAAAAATTGAAGATAACCAGTATCCCCACGCCATTAAGAATCCTGTCAACTTTCCAAATCCCAATCTAGCATACATATATATTCCTGATTTTGCATCTGGTCTTACTGTTGACAAAACTCTAAAGGTATTAGTTAGGAAATACATTCCAATTCCTGTAATGATCCATGCTATTCCAACTGCTCCTGCTGAAGCTCCTTGTGCCATATTTTGAGGCAGATTATATATTCCACCTCCTATCATAGCACTAATAACTAATCCTGCTAATGAAAGAACTCCAAGTTTTTTTGTTTCTGTGCTACTTGACATATTTTTCCTCCTTTTACTTAATTTGTTTTTAGATTGTTATCATATATTGACACTATTCTAAGGAATCTTTTTTTTCCTTTTTTCTTTTTTTAAAAAGGAAATATATTTTTTTAGTGTAAAATGATTATGTAAACAATTTTTAGTTACACATATATGCTTTATATTATTTTTATAGGAGGAATCAAAATGAAAAGTTTAGAAGGAACAAAGTATAATGTACTTATCATTAAAAATAGCTTTTCAGATGAAAAATCACCTGTAGCTAAAAGAGTAAATCTTTTAAAAGATGATTTAACAGAAAGAGGAGTAAATATTATTCAAGTAAGAAATTTTCAAGAAGCTCTTGAAGAGATTTCAATTAATAAAGGAATTGATTGTTTACTTGTTGACTGGAATTTAAAACAAACATCTTTAGAAAAAGAAAATGAGCTAGTTAATTTAATTGCTACTCTTCATGAAAGACAAGAGGGAGTTCCAGTTTTTTTATTAGCTGAAAAAACTGATACTACACCCACATTAAACTCAGAAGTATTAAATAGTATTAATGAATACCTTTGGATTTTACAAGATGATATAGATTTTATAGGAGAGAGAATATCTGAAGAGATCAAATTATATAGAGATTCTCTACTTCCACCACTTGCAAAGGCAGTATTTAATTACAATAAAACTGCTGAATACTCTTGGGCAGTTCCTGGACATCAAGGTGGTGTTGGTTTCTTAAAAACTGCTATTGGTAAAAAATTCTTTGATTTCTATGGAGAAAATCTATTTAGAACAGACTTAGGAATTGAAAGAACTGCTATTGGATCACTACTAGACCATACAGGAGCTTTCTATGAATCTGAAAAAAATATAGCTAGAATCTTTGGAGCAGATATGAGTTTTAATGTATTAGTTGGAACTTCTGGTTCAAATAGAACTGTAATTCAAGGTTGTCTTACTGATAAAGACACTGCTTTAATAGATAGAAACTGTCACAAATCAATAGAACAAGGACTTATTATCACAGGAGCTAAACCAGTATATATGACTCCTACAAGAAATAGATATGGTATAATTGGACCAATCTTACCTGAAACTATGAAAGAGATGGCAAAGGTAAATCCTAAATATGCAGTTGTTACTAACTGTACATATGATGGGGTTCTTTACAACACAGAAAAAATAGAGGAGATTTTATCATCTTCTGTTGATTATCTACACTTAGATGAAGCTTGGTATGGTTATGCTAGATTCTATGAAATATATAAAGATCACTTTGCTATGAGAGGAAAACCTGAAGATCACAAAAAAGATGGAGCTACAATCTTTGCTACTCAATCTACACATAAACTTTTAAATGCTCTATCTCAAGCATCATTTATCCATGTAAGAAATGGTAAAAAACCTATTGATTTAGATAGATTTAATCAATCATATATGATGCATGCTACAACTTCTCCTCTATATGCTCTTGCAGTATCTAATGATATTGGTGCTGCTATGATGGAAGGAAATGCTGGTAAATCCCTTGTTAAAGAGGTTATAAAAGAAGCTGTTGAGTTCCGTCAAGAGATTGGAAAACTATATAAAGAGTATACAGCTAAAGGTGATTGGTTCTTTAAACCTTGGAATGCTGAAAAGGTAACTGATCCAAAAACTAAAAAAGTATATGATTTTGAAAAAGCACCAAAAGAATTATTAATTGAAGAGCAAGATTGTTGGGTAATGCATCCAGAAGATAAATGGCATGGATTTAAAAACTTACCTGAAAATTGGGCTATGCTAGATCCTATAAAAGTAAGCATTCTAGCTCCAGGAATGGAAGATAATGGAGAGTTAGCTGAAAATGGAGTACCTGCTGCTCTAGTTTCTGCTTACCTTGAAAAATTTGGAATTATCCCTACTAGAACAACTGATTTCCAAGTTATGTTTATCTTTGCAATGGGAATAACTGAAGGAAAATGGACTACTCTTGTAAATATGCTACTATCATTTAAAAAACACTATGATAATAATACTCCTATTAAAGATATATTCCCAGAATTAGTACTTTCTTATCCTCAAGAGTATGAAAATATTGGACTTCATGATTTAGGAGATAAGATGTTTAAATATTTAAGAGAAAATAATCCTGGAGCTGTTCTTAATGAAGCTTACTCTATTTTACCAAAAGTTGATATGCTACCAAGAGAAGCATATAATAACATAGTTGATAACAATGTTGAACTTGTTCCATCAACTAAGCTTGAAGATAGAATTGCTGCTAACTCTGTAATTCCATACCCACCTGGAATCCCTATGCTTATGTCTGGAGAAAATTTTGGTGATAAAAACAGTCCATTTATTAAATACTTAAATTCTCTTTCGCTATGGGATAAATCATTCCCAGGATTTGAACATGAAATTGAGGGAACACATGTAATAGATGGTATTTATAATGTTCTTTGCATAAAAGATAGATAAAAAACCCCGTAGGGTGTGAGGACAGAACTGAGCTATCTGTACTTTCTCAATAGACAAATAACAATGATAAGAAATACTCCACCAAAGAGAATTGTGGTACCCCCATCAAAATTAATTGTCAGATGTTGAATTGCTACAGTCATCTCTGTACCTCCTTATAGAATTTAGAACTACTGCCTATAAGCGTGTTATTTCTTATAGACATGAAATAAGCTTCCACCGAAGTGAAAGCCTATCTCATAACACGTTTTATCTAAATTCTATAAGCCCCATACGGGTTAGTACTTTAATTATAACAAGAATATATCAAAAAGTCAAAATCATAACTAAATAAAAAGTATAAATATAAATTTTAATGATAAGTTAAATAAAAAGAGGGAAGTTTTTAAATGCTTTCCTCTTTATTTTTTATAAACTATTTTAACCACTCATCTACTCTTTTAACAATATCTTGTATATCATTTATCAACTTACAAGTATGATATCCATCTGCCACAGCATGATTTGCAAATACAGAAAATGGAAGTAAAACTTTTCCATCTTTTTCATAATATTTTCCAAAGGCAATCACTGGAAAAAACATATTTGATTCACTATAAGTATCATTACTATATCCAGTAAAACTTAACCAAGGAATTGCTGAAATCGGACAAAAATTATCTGGTTTCCCCTCCTTACTTTTTATTCCTTTAACATCTTTATATTTTTCCATATCATTAGTTACATTTTTATAGAAAATAGAAAAATCCTCTGAATACTCACTCCAAATATCTGAAAAAGTTTTATCATCATCATGAAAAATTGTATAAGATGGATGACAAATATCCCAGTAACCTAGATTCCCATCTTTATCATAACTTATTCTAAACTCTCTGTTTTCATTTACCCCTCTTATAACTGCATATAACATAGCTGGATAAAACTTAATCTTTCTCCCCTTCACCCTTTTTAGTAAATCTGTAATATCCATATCTATATTCAAATTATACTTAGCTTTTATCAAATTTTTATAGTAGAAAAAGTACTCCCTTCTCTCCCATTTCTCCATATCCAATTTATTAAACATAATCCACCTCTTTTATTTTTTTAAAGTTTTTACTAACTCTTTATCCTCTTTTGTAACTCTTATTGATTCCCTTATTTTCTGGATTCCCTTATTATGTACCCAAGGATCTAAACTATTATCTTTTAAAAATTCCAATGTTCTCTCTGGAAATTTTACAAACAAAATTGATATTAGCCACGCTTGAGCCATTTTTACATAATAACTTTTATTCTTTACTTGAGAACATAGTTGTATAATTTCTTCTATATACTCCTTCTCCATATAGTAACTTAAAAAGGTTACTAATACAAATCTAACTTTATACTCTTCCTCTGTTTTTATAAGTTTTTTTAAATAATCAAAGAAATACTCTCTATTCTTTTTTATAATTTTTAAATTAGCTACAAATCCATCACATATTCCCCAGTTATCTATAAGAGGTAAAAAACTTTCTATCTCCTCTTTTACAATACTTTTATCCTCTTTTATATATCCTATTATCAACCCTCTAATAAAAATCTCTTCATAATACCCTTTAATCTCTTGAGCAATAAATTTTCTCCAATCTCCCTTTGCTATATTTTTTGCAATATCTTTTACTATTGGTGATCTTATCCCTATAATTTCACTATTAGTAGTCACCAATTTTTTGTGAAACTCTAAATATTTTTCATCTTTTAAGCTTTTTAATTTCTCTATAAATTGCAAATAATTTTCTCTATTCCAATTAATACTTTTATATTCCAATTTCTCACCTCGACTCTCTTTATTAATTTATATACTCTATTTTTTACTAAAAAACAAGTTTAAATATAAAAGGGATTGCTTTTTTACAACCCCTTCCAAATCTTAATATTCTTCTTCAAATCTTCTATGATGTGTTATCTTCTCTCTCCCTATAGTAGCTGAGTAATCCATTCCACTATTTTCTATCACTCTTAAAACTTTCTTTGATTTTAAAGTTGTAGCAAGGTTAAGTGCAGATCTTTGGTGATTGTTTTTTATTGTTACATCTCCACCAAATTCAAGTAAAAGCTCCATTATCTTATCAAAATCATTTCTTGCTGCTATATGCACAGGAGTTTCTCCATACTTGTTTTTTACATTTGGATCAGCACCATTATATACTAAAGCATCTACAAAATCATATGCTCCCTTCTCTACACAGTGATGAAGTATTGTATTTTTCTCTTCATCAATCTCTTCAATACTATCCATATCTAAGTTTTCTTTAAATCCTTCTAAATCATTTTCTTGTAAAAATTTCAAAAGTTCCATTTGACACCTCTAAAAAATATTCTCCTTTTTTAATATATTGTTTTCAAAAATTCATTAAAATTTTAACTTCTCTCTTTAATAACCACACTCCTCTAAGAAAAGCGGTGGTTCTATCTCTAGTTTACATTTTTTTCCTTTAAATGCCTCAACTAGAACAAGATTTGAATTTCTATCTTTAGAATAGTAAACAAATCTCACTCTCTTTAGAGAAAAGCCACAGTCCTCAAGAATTCTTGATATATCAGTGAATCTATAACTTCTATGAACTAAAGTAATACTTCCCATAGGTTTTAACAACCTCTTAGCATTTCTTATTAAATCATAAAGATTTAATGTCAGCTCATGTCTAGCTATTGATTTACAACTTAGAATATTTTGTTTTTTTCCATCAACTTCCATATAGGGTGGATTAGAAATTATATAGTCAAAAGCATTTCCCTTAGGATACTCCTTCACATCATCATTTTCAATTTTTATATAATCTTCTAGATTATTTAATTTTACATTCTTTAAAGCTAGTTCACAATTTTCCTCTTGTATCTCTACCCCTGTTATGTCCTCTCCCTTTCCCTTTGAATATA
This sequence comes from uncultured Fusobacterium sp., assembly GCA_900543175.1. Classification (GTDB taxonomy): domain Bacteria; phylum Fusobacteriota; class Fusobacteriia; order Fusobacteriales; family Fusobacteriaceae; genus Fusobacterium_A. Next base: position 17,850 of record UQQO01000011.1, on the reverse strand, counting down.
GAAGAATAGGTATAATTCCATTTCCACAACCTATATCCAATATCTTTCCTTTTTTAGTAGGAGAAAAGAAATCTGACAATATAACAGCATCTACAGAAAATCTAAATCCATCTTTTTTTTGAATGAGCTTGTAGCCATTATTAAGCGTTGTAATATCTTCATTGACTAACATTTTATTCCTTTTCAAGCTCCTTATGTTCTAACTCTTCTTGAGTTTTCTCATTTTTCAATTTATTAGCCTCTTTCTTATTGAATTTAATCTCTTCAATCTCAAATCTCATCATACCTATTGTTGCAACATCTACAAAAAGATACCCATTTAGAGGACTTATACTAATTACTTTTCCCTCTCCTTTAGGAGTTTTTACCAACTGATTTACAGCTGGATAATGTCTCAACACCTCTTCATATTGAGCATACTCATAGTTTATACAACAAAGCAATCTTCCACATACCCCTGAAATCTTAGCTGGATTTATAACTAAACCTTGATCTCTTGCCATCTTAATAGATACAGAGTCAAATTTATTGATAAATGTTCTACAACAAAGCTCTTTTCCACAGATACCTATTGTCCCTAAAATTCTAGCCTCATCTCTTACACCTATCTGTCTTAACTCTATTCTTAATTTAAAGATATTTGCCAAGTCTTTTACTAGATCTCTAAAATCTATTCTTCCTTCAGCTGTAAAATAGAATATTAACTTACTTCTGTCAAAAGTATACTCTGTTCCAACAAGTTTCATTGGAAGTTTATGATGAATTATTCTCTCTTTACAAAGCTTATTAGCTTTCGCTGATTCCTCTTTTAATTCATTGTATCTTTTTATCTCATCTTCATCAGCTTTTTTAATAACAGGTTTTAAAGGTAGTACAAGCTCTTTTTCAGGTAACATTCTAGGTTCACCATAAACTACCCCTACCTCTTTTCCTCTAACTGTATCAACAATTACCTTGTCACCTTTTTTATACTCTGTATTATCTATAACTTCAAAATAGTATCTCTTTTTAGTTATTTCAAACATAACTCCAAGTACATTGTACTCTTTTTTCTCAGGAACAGGCGTTTCTACAACCTTATTCTCCTGCTCTTTTATATTTTCTTCCATTCCGCCTCCTAATATTCAATCAACCCTTCCTCTAAAAAACTAAAGTAGGAGTTTTTTGTTACTATTATATGATCTAACAGTCTAATCTCTAGCAGTTTTAAACTATCATACATATATTGAGTGAGTTCTATATCCTTTTTTGATGGAGATATATTCCCTGAAGGGTGGTTATGAGCAAATATAACTGACTTAGCTCTATTTTTTATTACCCTTTCCACTATCTCTCTTGGATATATTGCACTTTTATCTATTGTTCCAGAAAAGAGAGTTTCACTTGCTATCAATTTATTTGAAGTATCTAAGAATAGAATTTTAAACTCCTCTCTTGGTGAATGCCCAATCTCTCCTCTTAAATATGATAAAAGGTTATTCTTACTCTTTATTGTTAAAATATCTTTATTTTCTATCTTCTCTCTGTATAAAGTCAGTGCTATATCTCCTATAAGCTTTAGAAATACTGCACTTCCCTCTCCAATTCCATCTACTTCTAAAAGAGATTTTACATCACTTTTAGCTATTTCATCTATTGTTCCAAACTTTTCTATTAACTCCTTTGCTATTGGTTTTACATCTTTTCTAGCAATAGAGTATGTAAGTAAAAGTTCTAAAACTTCATAATCATTAAACCCTTCTAAACCACTTTTTATATATCTTTTTCTAAGTCTTTCACGATGCCCTTCCCCTAAATTTTTTAACATAGGCAATCACTCTTAAAGAAACATATCATATACTGCTGCTGGTGTTTTCATACCATTTATAATCTCAATAGCACAATCAACTATTGGATAAGCCAATACTGCTCCTGTTCCCTCTCCTAATCTCATACCCATATTGAAGAAAGCTTTTAGACCTAACTCTTCAAGAACTAGCTCCATTCCTGGCTCTTCACTCATATGAGTAGCTATTATATAATCTTTTACTTTTGGTTCTATTTTACAAGCAGCTAAAGCAGCTACACTTGATATAAATCCATCTATCAACATAGGTTTCTTGTATCTTGCAGCTCCTAGATACATTCCCACCATACAAGCAATATCCAATCCTCCAACATGAGCTAACACATCAATTGGATCCATATTAAATGTATCATATTTTTCACAAGCTTCCATTATTACTCTTTTCTTTTTATTTAAAGCATCATCTGTAAGCCCTGAACCTCTTCCAACTATTCTATCAATATTTCCCTTAGTAAATGAATATAAAATAGCTGAACTTGTTGAAGTATTTCCTATTCCCATCTCTCCATTTGAGAATATATCAAAATCTTTTTTACTCTCTATCATCTCAATTCCAACAAAGATAGCTTTTAAACACTCCTCTTGTGTCATTGCAGGTTCTACATAAAAATCCTTTGTTCCTAACATAACAGGTTTTCTATATAGGTTTGGATAATCTCTAGGTACAGTGTCTTTAATTCCAATATCTATAAGATTAAAATCTATTCCTAATTTTTTTGTTAACAATCCTATTGCAGCTATTCTATTCAGCATAGCCTCTGATACTAAACGTGTATACTCCAATGGACATGATGCAACTCCTTGAGCTACTATTCCATTATCTGCTGCTGCTACAATGTGGCATCTATTAGGCATTCTTTTTACAGGATAACCACTTATCCCTGCTAATTTTACTGCTATATCTTCTAAAGTTCCCAAACTTCCTTGAGGTTTCATCTTTCTATCTAACTCTTCTTGAGCTAGTTTTATAGCCTCTTGATCTGCTCCTGTTATCTCACTTAAAAATTTTTTTAGTCTTTCCATTTTTTTATCACCCTATATTTAGTCCTTTTAATATTGGAAAATCATCTGCAAATTCAATCACACAGATTCCACCATTTTCCATACTATATTTCCAATAACTTTCTAATTTATCTGAAAAATACCAACTCAATATGCAGTTAATCACTCCCCAGTGGGTAACTACTAAATTATCCTTTGTTTTATCTAAACTCTCTACAAATTCAACTGATCTCCTTTGTAGTACTTCAAGGCTTTCACCAGTAATATAATCAAAAGTTTTCCACTCCTCTTGACTTTTTTTAGCCTCTGCTGGATATTTTTCTAAAATCTCTTTATAACTTAACCCCTCAAATATTCCAAAATCTATCTCTTCCAGTCTTCTGTCTAACTTTATAGGAAGATCTAAATAGTTTACAATCTCAGCAGTTTCTGATGCTCTTTTTAGATCACTTGAATAAATAAAATCATATTTATATCTATCTTTCAGTAACTCCCTTGTCTTTTTACACTGCTCTCTTCCTGTTTCATTTAAACTTGGATCTAGCTTTCCAAAGAATATTCCATCAACATTCATTTGAGTTTGTCCATGTCTAACTAATATTAGTTTTCCCAATATTATCACCTATCTAGCTAAAATATACATACCTAACATTGCAATTATCTCAGATATTTCAACAACTGCTCCTAAAGTATCACCTGTTATTCCACCTATTTTTCTAGTCATAAGCTTAGCAAATAGATATCCTAAGATCATAACAACTGGAATAACTATTAAAATCTCATATGGAATTGCAAATAGATAAGCTGCTCCACCTACAAAGATTGCAGTTATAATTGTAGCTATTAATACAGCTAATCCATCAGTATGATCAACAAATGTTTTTCCCATTCCAGTAGCTCTTGCATAAGGTGCTGATCCACAGTTCACAACACTGTTAAGTCTTGCTATAACTGGTGATAGTAAAAGCATTATAGGCATAATCACTGGTGAACTATTTGAGGCTTCTACTAATAGTGCCACTTTTAAAAAGAAATAAAGAATAAGAACAAGTCCACCATTTGTACCAAGTCTTGAATCTTTCATTATATCTAACATTTTTTGCTTACTTCTATAACTAAATATTCCATCAAATGTATCTGCCAATCCATCAAGGTGAAGTCCTCCAGTTAATACAACTTCAATTATCACTAAAAGAACTGCCATTACCATTGGTGAATAGATAATATAACCTAATAGCCAAAAAGCTGCAAAAAGAACTAAACCTATTACCATTCCAACTACTGGAAAAAATCTCATACCTTTTCCCAATTCATCAGAATCAAATTTAGGATCAAATCCTATAGGAAGTCTAGTCATAAATCTAAAAAGTAAAATTAATCCTTTCATTAAATCCTCCTAAAATCTTATCTATTTTAATTGCATTTTTAATCCTGATATTAGTAGATATGCCTCATCTGCTTTAGCTGCTGCAATTTGATTCATACGTCCACATATATCTCTAAAATATCTTCCTAAAGGGTAAGCAGGAACTACTCCCATTCCTATCTCATTAGAAACAATTACTAAATCTTGATCTTGAGTTTTTATAAAATCTAAAAACTCTTCAACCTCTTTTTTTATTCCATTTTCTATTAAAGTCAGTTGAGAATCTGGCATATTATCCCAATCATACTCTTTTTCCATTATCATAAGATTAGTTACCATATTTGTGAGGCAATCTAATAAAATTACTCCACCTTTTTTCATATGAGGTTTTACCAATTCCACTACATTCTTATATCCCTCTACCGTTGTCCAATTCTCTCCTCTTTGCTCCCTATGCTTTCTTACTCTTGCTCTCATCTCATCATCAAAAACAATAGCAGTAGCCAAATATATTCTATCTTTATATCCTTTATCAAAAATATATTTTTCTGCATGACTACTTTTACCACTTCGAGAACCACCAGTGAAATATATTATTCTTCCCACTTTTTCATCTCCTCTGCTCTTTCAATATTGATAATTATATCATATTTTGGAATATTTTACACATATTTTATAATTAACAAAGTCCCTATTTTAGTTTATTTTATAGATTTTTTCTACTCCATCTCTTCTAAAAATCTATCAATTCCATTTTCCCATGAAGGTATTTTTTTCCCTATCACTTTTTCTAATTTTGAGCTATCTAACTTTGTATATTCTGCTCTTTGAGCTTTCAAATTAAAATCCTTTGTCTTAGCTCTATTCAGTTTTCCTTGCCAACCTATTTTATCTAAAACATATTTTCCTTGATCATATTTACTAGCCTCACCATCATTTGATAGATGATACAGACCATACTTTTTAGTTTTTATTAGTTCCCAACTATAATAAGCTAAATCTTTTGAGTATGTTGGGGATGAGATTTGATCATCAACTATTGATAGCTCATCTTTGCTTTTACTCCAATTAATTACTTGCTTATTAAAATTATTATTAGCTATTCCAAATACCCAAGATGTTCTTACTACAAAACTATCTGGTTTTACTTTGAAAACTTCCTTTTCTCCCTCATATTTGCTTTTTCCATAAATTGATAGTGGCTTAGGAATATCCTCTTCTATATATGGAGCTTTTTTCTCTCCATCAAATACAAAATCTGTTGAGTAAGTTATATATTCAGCTCCTATCTCTTTTGCTACTATTGCTAAATCTCTTGGAACATAGGTATTTAATTTTTTGCACAATTCAGGCTCATCTTCAGCTTTATCAACATTATTATAAGCTGCACAATTTATAATAAGAGTAATATTTTTATCCTTTACAAACTCCCTTACCTTTTTTATATCTGTAATATCTAACTCATCTCTATCTGTTGCTATATACTCTTCTTTTAATTCATCAAACAATCTTTGAAAGTCATAACCTAATTGCCCTTTAGCTCCTGTTATTAAAATCATCTTTCTCCACCTGCTTTTCTATACTCTTTAAAAGATTTGTGTATTTTATCTTTTTCTGAAAAAATTAGATCTTCCTTTTTTAAATTATATTTTTTTAAATCCCACTCTATATTCAATTCACTATCATTCCATATAATTCCTGATTCATACTCTGGATAATAATAATCATTACATTTATACAAACACTCAGCCTCATCTGTTATAGTTAAAAATCCATGTGCAAAGTTTTTAGGAATATATAGCATTCTCTTGTTTTCTTCTGTTAATTCTATCTTTATGCTTTTTCCAAAAGTTGCACTATCTTTTCTTAAATCAACTGCTATATCTAAAACTCCACCTTTAATTACTCTTATTAATTTTCCTTGAGAATGTTCAGTTTGAAAATGTAATCCCCTCAATACTCCTTTTCTTGATTTAGAATGGTTATCTTGTACAAATTCATCTAATATACCTATCTCTTGAAAATCTCTTTTATTATATGACTCAAAAAAGAATCCTCTTTCATCACCAAAAATAGTTGGTTCAATAATATATACTCCCTCTATCTCTGTTTCTATTCTCTTTAATTTACCCATTTTTTCTCCTTAATTACTTAATCTATTTTATTATAGCACAAATTAATATTTCTATAAAAATAATAAAGGAATTAATGTTTTCTATCAATTCATTAACTCCTTTTTTTATTAAACTATAACTTATCATTTTTATAGTTAATGTAAAAGTATATTATCCTTAACATCAAGTTGACATAATTTATTTATCAAACTCTAAAATTGCTTTCTCTGTAATAACTTTTACATTAGAATAGTCCATATCATTGCTACAACAGCTACCACATGAACTACAATTTCTTCCTTCACAACTTCCACTACCACAACTATTTGTTTGTCTAGCTTGATAGTCAGAATATGATTCTAAATATCCTTCCCTTTCTAAAGTTATATATGAATTTTTCAACTCCTCTTCACTTATACCTAAATTCTTCATAATAGCATTATCACTATATACAGCTGCCGAAAGAAGAAATTTTATCACTTTTTTATCTATCTCATTCATAATTTTTATCCTTTCTTAATTTTGTATAATGCCTATTATACCATATATTTTTATTTTAAGAAAAGAATTATAATACTAGACATAAATAGTGAAAAATATTATAATATACTATCAAAAAAAGGAGGAGTAAATGAAAAAAGGAGAAATAGCATTAGAAAGTTTAAGAACAACATATAGAAAAAAAATATGGACTAAATTTGTAAAAGCTGTTAAAGATTTTAATTTAATAGAAGATGGAGACAGAATTGCTGTAGGAGTTTCTGGAGGTAAAGATAGTTTACTTCTATGTAAACTTTTTCAAGAGATGAAAAGAGATAGAAGTAAAAATTTTGAAGTTGCATTTATCTCAATGAATCCAGGGTTTCAAGCTATGGATATGGCTCAATTTAAAGCTAACTTAGAAGAGTTAGATATCCCTTGTGAAGTTTTTGAGGCAAATGTATGGGAGATAGCTTTTAAAGAGGATCCAGAAAAACCTTGTTTCCTTTGTGCCAAAATGAGAAGAGGAGTTCTATACAATAAGGTTGAAGAGTTAGGATATAATAAACTTGCTCTTGGACACCACTTTGATGATGTAGTTGAGACAACTTTGATTAATATGTTCTATGCAGGAACTGTTAAAACTATGATACCTAAAGTAAAATCTACAAGTGGAAAAATGGAATTGATTAGACCTATGGTATATATTAAAGAGAAGGATATTATTGCTTTCACTCAAAAAAATGAGATAATGGCTATGGGATGTGGTTGTCCAGTAGAATCTGGAAAGGTAGACTCTAAAAGAAGAGAGATAAAAAATCTTTTAAAAACTATGGAGTTAACTAATCCTAATATTAAGCAAAGTATATTTAATTCTATGAAAAATATCAACCTTGACTATATTTTAGGATATACTAGGGGAAACAAAAAGGATAATAAAGTTGAGGAATAAGATGGAGAAAAAAGAGAATATTTTAAGCTATATTGAGGGGAAAAACTTCAGTAAAACTATTTGGAGCCCTGTTGGAAAAGCTATGCACACATACAATATGATTGAAGAGGGAGATAGAATCGCTGTGGGAGTTTCTGGTGGTAAAGATAGCCTTACTACTTTAAATGCCCTTGTTAGAATTCAAAAGATAGCAAATATAGATTTTGAAATTATCCCTATTCACATTCATCCAAATATAGATAGAGCTTCTTTTGATTCTATAAAAGAATATTGTGAAAAATTAGGTTTAAAACTTCAAGTGGAACATACTAATCTAAATGATATGCTCTTTGGAGAGAAGGAGGTAAAAAATCCTTGTTTCCTTTGTGGAAGAATAAGAAGAGGTATTTTATACAGAATGATGAAGGAGCAAAATATCAACAAACTTGCTCTTGGACACCATAAAGATGATATTATTGAAACTTTCCTGATGAATGTTTTCTATCAAGGAAATATGAAGATGATGAAACCTTGTTATGAATCTGAAGAGTATGGAGTTAAAGTTATACGTCCATTAGCTTTTGTTGAGGAGAAAGATATTATTAGATATGTTAATAAATTGGAACTACCAGTTGTAAAATCTGATTGTCCTTATGAAGTTAGTGAAAATTCTAGAAGATTGAGGGTTAAAAACTTAATCAAAGATTTAGCTAAGGAAAATAAAGATGTCAGAAGTGTTGTTTTTAATAGTATTCGTGATTTACTAAAATAAATATACATAAGGAGGTTTTTTATGAGCTTACTTTTAAACATTATTTGGTTATTTTTAGGTGGATTAGTTTTAGCTTTTGAATGGGTAATTGCTGGAATTATTAGTTTTATTCTTATAATTACAATTCCTTTTTCAAGAGGATGTTTTGAAATGGCAGGATCTTGCTTAATGCCTTTTGGTAAAAGGGTAGTTTTAAAAAGTGATCTTGGAGAGCCACCAAGACCTATTTCAGCTTTCTTCTGGATTATCTTCTTTGGAATTTGGTTGGCTATTTCACATATTATTGCTGGTATATGTCAATGTTTAACTATTATTGGAATTCCTTTGGGTATTCAGAATTTTAAGCTTGCTCAAGTGGCATTTAATCCTTATAAATATACTTTAAGAGAAAAAATATAAGAAAAAAAGAGAGTTACAACTCTCTTTTTTTAATCTATTTTCTTACTTGTCCATTACCAAAAATTACATATTTAGTAGTAGTTAACTCTTTAAGTCCCATTGGTCCTCTAGCATGAAGTTTTTGTGTACTTATTCCTATCTCAGCTCCAAAACCAAATTGTCCTCCATCTGTAAATCTAGTTGAGGCATTTACATAAACAGCAGCTGCATCAACTTCATTTAAAAATCTTTGTGCATTAGAATAATCTTCAGTTATAATTGATTCAGAGTGTTTAGTTCCATATTTTCCAATATGCTCAATTACCTCATCAAGGGTATCAACTGTTTTAATTGCCACAATATAGTCTTCATACTCAGTTGCCCAATCCTCTTCAGTAGCAGCTTTAGCTTGAGGAATTAATCTAGTTACCACTTCATCCCCTCTGATCTCTACATTTCTTGATAAAAGCTCCTCTCCTAAAGTTGGTAAAAACTTCTCAGCTATCTCCCTATTTATTAACAAAGTTTCAACAGCATTACATACACCAGGTCTTTGAGTCTTAGCATTTATTATTATATCCAATGCCTTTTGTAGATCTCCACTTTTATCCACATAGATGTGACAGTTTCCTATTCCTGTTTGAATGCAAGGAATTGTACTATTATTTATAACTGTATTGATAAGTCTAGCACTTCCCCTTGGAATAAGTACATCTACATACTCATTAGCTTTCATTAACTCTCCTGCTTTCTCATGGCTAGTATCTTTAACCATTTGTACAGCATCTTCAGAGATTCCACACTCTTTTAAAACTTTTCTAAATATATCAACTATGGCTATATTTGTTTGAATTGCCTCTTTTCCACCTCTCAGAATAACTACATTTCCACTTTTCAAACAAAGTCCAAAAGCATCAGCTGTTACATTTGGACGTGATTCAAAAATTATAGCTACAACACCAAGTGGAACTCTTTTTTGTTGAATAATCAATCCATTTGGAAGAGTTTTTCCATATACATACTCACCTACTGGATCATTAAGAGCTGCTATCTCTCTCAATCCTTTAGCCATATCTTCCAATCTTTTTTCTGTAAGAGTAAGTCTGTCAATAAATGCTTGTTTTACTCCATTAGCTACTGCATTTTCTACATCTTTTCTATTTATATTTAAAATACTCTCTCTATTTTCTAAAAGTGCATCTGCTGCTTTTAAAAGTACCCTATTTTTCTCCTCTGTTGAAAGTTGAGCTACCTTTACTGATGCTTTTTTTGCAGCCTCACCTATTAATTTGATCTCCATTATTAGTCCTCCATACAATCAAAAATAGTTCCTACATCTTCTCCAGATATTAATTTTTCTATTAAAAGAGGTTCTGAACCATCTAAGATTCCCATAATTACTCTGCCATCATAGCACTCTCTAGCTGCAAGAAGTTTTGTTTCCATACCTCCTACACTAAATTCACTTCCCTTTTCTCCACCCATTTTCATAATATCATCTGTTACCTTTTCAACATATGATATTCTTTTTGCATCTGGATGAGTTTTAGGATTTGAGTCATAAAGAGCATCAATATCTGTTAAGATAACTAATAGATCTGCTCCAATTAAAGATGCCACACTTGCTGAAAGTCTATCATTGTCACTGAACTCAATCTCAAAAGTAGAGATTGTATCATTGGCATTGACAATAGGTATAACTCCAAAATTTAAAAGTGTTTCAAGAGTATTTGTTGTATTAGTTTTTCTCTCTCCCTCTTTAAAATCATCCTTTGTTAAAAGTATTTGAGCAACTCTTTGGCTATATTCTCCAAAAAAGTTTTGATATATATGCATTAATTCTGCTTGTCCAACTGCTGCTGCTGCTTGTTTCTCTCTAGTTTCCTTAGGTCTAGTTATAAAGTTTAACTTTTTTGATCCAACTCCTATTGCTCCAGAAGTTACAAGGATAACATCTCTTCCTTGATTTCTAAGATCACTTAAAACCCAAGCTAACTTATTTAAAAGCCCTAAATTCAAATTTCCATTTTCATATGTAAGAGTAGAAGTTCCAACTTTAATTACTATTCTTTTAGAACTTTTTATCCTCTCTTGTATACCTTTTTTCATTGTTCCACCTCAAATTATTTATATAATAAGACATTATACATCAAATCTGAAAATTTTCCCATATTTTTGTTTATATTTACCTATTTTGTTTTAATAATAAACTTTTCTTCATACTCTTTTAAAGATTCTACTGCCTTTGATGTCAATGGATATACTCCTATTAAGTTTACAATTGTCATCAATCCAAGCCCTAAATCTGCAAGGTTCCATACTAAGAAGTTTTGTCTTACTCCTCCAATATATAGCATAACTAGAGTAAATACTTTAAATGCCTCTTGTAGCCAAAGTTTATCATGTAAAAATGCTAAGTTTGGTTTAGCATAGAAACTTATTCCTAGCATTGTACTAAATGAAAACAGGAATAGTATTACTGCTGTGAAAACAACTCCCCAGTCTCCAACTTGATATCTAAATGCCTCTTGTAAAAGTGTCATTCCCTGTAATCCCTCAGGAATTTTCCCATCTGAAAGAAGAATAACAAAAGCTGTGGCACTACATATTAAAATTGTATCTACAAAAACTCCTAGAGCTTGAACTAATCCTTGTTTTACTGGATGTTCTATCTCTGCTGCAGCTGCTGCACATGGAGCTGATCCTGATCCAGCCTCATTTGAGAAAAGTCCTCTCTTTACCCCTTGCATTACAACACTACCAAATGTTCCACCTAAAAATTGTTTAATTCCAAAGGCATGATTAAATATATTTGTAAACATACTTGGTAAAACTGTAATATTCTTTACAATTATAAATATAACTACACCTAGATAAATTACAGACATAAAAGGTACCATTTTATCTAAAACTTTTACTATCTTATCTCTTCTACCAAAAAGAACAACTGCTGCTAGTGCCACTAAAACAAGAGATGTTTTTCTAGGGTCAATATTAAAAGCTGTTGCAAATGATTCAGTTACAGAGTTTGAAATAATTTGGAATACTCCTGCCCAACAGATTAAAGCAAATACTACAAATATTACTCCTAACCATCTCATTTTTAGTCCTTTTTCAATAAAGTATGGAGCTCCACCTCTATACCCACCATGTGGATCTTTTTCTCTATATAGAAGTGCAATTGTTGCTTCTATAAAAGCTGTCCCTGAACTTAAAAGAGCTACAACCCACATCCAAAATACAGCTCCAGGTCCCCCTACTGAAACTGCTGCTACAACCCCTGCTAAGTTTCCAACTCCAACTCTTGATGCTGTTGAAATACAGAAAGCTTGGAATGAACTAACTCCCTCTTGATTAGCCTTTGTTTTTTCAGTTATTAATTTTATCATATGTCCAAATAGTCTAAATTGAACTCCCTTTGTTCTAAGTGTAAAGTATATTCCACTTATCACTAATAACACTACCAATAAATTTTGATTCCACATCACATTGTTAATTTGATTTACAAGGTTTTCAAACCAATTCATTTTTTCTATCCTCCTAGATAATTTTTAATATATTTTTAGCAATAAAAAAGAGTCCTCTTTTATTACTTTTTTCTATTTTTATATGAATAGACAGTAATTAAATTTAGACTCTTTAACAGTTCTATTTTATTTTTATTACCCTACTATTCTACTGTGCTACAACTTGATACTCTTTTATTTTTCTCTCTATCTCTTCTATATCTACTGGTGCAACTTTTACTACTTGATTGTTTAATCTAACCTCTATCTCACTTTTTCCTTTAACTTTAGAATATCTTGAGAACAGTTCCACTACAAATTTTTTATCCTCATCTGAAAAATCTCCATATCCTAAAATACGAGGTCCTCCGATTTTATATCCTGCTACATGAAGAGTTCCTTTTTCCTTATACTCTTCTATTCTACTATTTCCTTCTTCATCTCTACCTATAAACAGATATTTTCTCTCTCCTAGTCTATAAAATCTTGTTTTCTTTATAAGGTGGAAAAGATATGAATGCTCCTCATTCATAAGCCCATCCTTTTCAATCATTTCTAGTCTATCAGAATATGCTGGATCTGTCAATAGACAACCTCCACCTGGAGTTGGATATTCTACAAGTCCATACTTTTCTGTAAGCTCCATCTGTACAGCTCTACTTCTTCCTTGAATATCAAGAAGTTGCTCTCTATCTACCCATCCTTCAATCTCTGCTCTGCTTGGTGGCAATAGTTTAGCTGATAGAGGTCTCAATATTAAATCATCCATTCCTGATAGAGCCTTTACTTTTTCCAATGCAGCTGAGTTTTGTGACATAGGTCTTTGTCCCAATACCTCTCCTGAAATTATAAATTGAGCATCATATTTCTCAAGAAGTTCTCCAGCTATTTTAAACATCAATGAGTGGCAATCTATACATGGGTTCATATTTTTACCTCTTCCATATACAGGATTTTGCATCATATCTGTATGTCTCTTTTTAAAATCTATATACTCCAATTGTATTCCCAATTGTTTTGCCATACTTTCAGCTTTTTCATTTTTTCCACCAAAGAAATGAGAAACAAAGTTTAAACCTATAACCTCAACTCCTTGATCTTTTACAACTTTAACAGCTAAAGCACTATCCAATCCTCCTGAAAAAAGTGCCAATGCTTTTATTTTTTTTTCCACTATTTATCCTCTCTTCCAAAATCTAAAATTGTTCTTCCTCTACTATCTTTTTTACCTTCATAGTAAACTTTCATGCTCTTAGGCACAGCTGTATATACTTTTTTGCTTATCTCAATAAAGCTAGCTCCCTTTATACACATTGCCCCTGCTAAAAAGTCCATAAGTCTTTGAGCAGTAGGAAGATCTAAATATTCAAGATTTAAAGTAACCATCTTATCATTTTTTATATATGTAGCTATCTTTTTACAATCAGCAAAAGTTTTAGGATCTACAAATATAGTTTGATAATTTCCTCCAGTATTTAACTCAGATTCTAAACTAGATACATTGCTTCCCTTATCTCTAGTTGATGCTACTACCTCTTTTTGAACTGGTATCTCACTTTCTTTTCCAGCATTTACTTCGATTATTCCAGTATCCTCTATACCATCTAGTTCATCAAGTTCATCTATTCCACCAACTTCAGGATTATCTATTCCTAAAAGCTCTTTAAATTCTTGAAATACCTTGAATCCACCATTTTTCTTTTTCATCTCTACCTCCTATTGAAATATCTTTCTTCCTATTCTTACTAATGTAGCTCCCTCTTCTAAAGCTATTTTATAATCATTTGTCATTCCCATTGATAATTCTGTCAATTGACCATTAAAATATTTTGTATTCAATTCATCTTTTATCTCTCTTAATCTTTTAAATACCCCTCTTACTAAAACTTCATCATCACTAAAAGGTGCCATAGTCATTAATCCCTTTATATTTATATTTTTTAGTTTCATTATCTCAGGTAACTCTCTATATAGTTCCTCTAGATCATATCCCTCTTTGCTCTCTTCTCCTGCAATATTTATCTCTAATAATACATCTATTATTCTATTATTTTGCTCTGCCCTCTTATCTATCTCTTGAGCTAGAGATAATTTATTTACAGAGTGAATTAAACTCACATATTCAGCTATATATTTTACCTTATTTTTTTGAAGATTACCAATAAAATGCCACTCTATATCATCTATTCCTAATTCTCTGAATTTTTCCTCTTTTTCCTTTATAACTTGAGCTTTATTCTCTCCAAAAATCTTTACTCCACACTTTGCTACTTCTAGCATCTCTTCTATTCCTACATATTTAGTAACACCGATAAATCTTACTTTTTCTGGATTTGGCGAGTGTTCTTTTATATCTTTTCTAATTTCCTCTATATTTTTTTCTATCCTACTCATTTCTCTTCTCCTCACACAAATTCATCTAATACATCATTAGCTACCATTAACCCTTTACGTGTTAGAATAAATCTTTCATCTTCTCTTTTTAAGTACCCTCTTTTTTCCAATGAAAGACATGTATCAATATATTTACCAGTAGGTTTTACACCTCTTTTTAAAAGTCTAAATCCCACAATATATTTATACTCCTCAATATCTTCTAAAGTTAATGTTTCACTTTCTAATATAGGTCTTAACTTACTATCTATACTACCATAATATTCTAAAAATTTCATCTGATTTTTATATCGTATATTCTCAAGGTATCCAGAAGCTCCTAATCCGATTCCTAGATACTCCTTATTTTCCCAGTATTTTGTATTGTGTACAGCCTCTTTTCCCTCCAAACAAAAATTAGATATCTCATAATGAAGATATCCCCTTTTCTCTGCTGTATCTATTATCTTTTCAAACATCTCTGCTTCTATCTCATTTTCAGTTTCTCTCAAAATTCCCTTTTTAAGCTTCTCAAAGAAAACTGTTCCCTCTTCCCAAATAAGAGAGTATATTGAAAAATGTTCAGGTTTCATATCTAAAAGTTTATTCAAATCCTTTAATACTTCCTCTACATTTTGTCCAGGCAATGAAAACATAAGATCTAAACTTATATTATCAAATCCTGCTCTTCTTGCATTTTCAAAGGTTTCTATCCCCTCTTCACTTGTGTGCATTCTTCCTAAAATCTTCAAATATTTTTCATCAAAAGATTGTATCCCTATACTCAATCTATTTATTCCTATTTTTCTCAATTTACATAATTTATCAAAATCCACTGTTTTAGGATTTACTTCCATTGTTACTTCAGCATTTTCTGCTATATCTAATCTTTTTAATATTCTCTCTACATCTTCTAAATCTAAAAGAGAGGGGGTTCCCCCCCCGAAATAAACTGTATTATATCTATAATCTGGATATAGCTCCAACTCCTTTAATAGATAATCTACATATTTTTTTCTTTCCTCTCCATTAGATTTAAAAGAGAGAAAATCACAGTAATTACATTTGTTTAAACAGAAGGGAATATGTATATATATTCCATCTACCATAATTTTCCTCTCTCCTATCTTTTTAATTATAATGAATCTACATAAGCTTGGAATCCATTTTTAATCTCATCAAGCTTAGCTAATGATTTTTCTTTAGTGCTATCTACAACACAGATATAGTATTTAATTTTTGGTTCTGTTCCAGAAGGTCTAGCTGTTACATAAGTTCCATCTTCAAGAATAAATTGGATAACATCTGATTTTGGTAGAGCGATCTCTTTAGTTGCTCCAGTTGCCATATCTTTTTCAACTTGTAATTTGAAATCTTTATATGTAGCAACTTTTCTTCCACAAATTTCAGTATGCTCTTTATTTCTAAGATTTTCCATAATTTTTCCAATCTCTTCAATTCCAGATTTTCCTTGTTTTGTAATAGATACAGTCTCTTCTACAAACCATCCATATTTATCATATAGTTTATTTAATTCTTTATATACTGATGAACCGATGCTATCATAGTAAGCTGCCATTTCAGCTATCATAAGAGTTGCTACTACTGCATCTTTATCTCTTACATGAGTTCCTACAAGATATCCGATTGATTCTTCAAATCCAAATAGGTATGTTCCATCTAGTTCTTTAGTTTCAAATTGTCTGATTTTTTCTCCAATATATTTGAATCCAGTAAGAGTTCTAAAGATTTTTACCCCTTTATCTTTAGCTATTACATCTAGCATAGGAGTTGAAACTATTGTAGAGATTACAGCTCCATTTGCAGGGATATTTTTATTCATCTCTAATAGATAGTTCATTAAAAGAACTCCAATTTGGTTTCCATTAGGGAATACCCATTTTCCTTCCTCATCTCTTATAGCCATTCCAGTTCTATCAGCATCAGGGTCATTTGCTAAACAGATTTTAGCTCCTAATTTATCTGCAAGCTCTGTACTTAATTTAAATACTGATTTATCTTCTGGATTTGCATATGGACAAGTTGGGAACATTCCATCTGGCATCTCTTGTTCTGGCACTGTATATACAGAGTCAAATCCCATCTCTTTTAAAACTCTTTGTACTGCTACTCTTCCAGTTCCATGAAGTGGTGAGTAAACGATTTTAAAATCTTTCTTTCCTGGGATATCTCTGTTTATAGCTTGTTTCTCTACCTCTTCAACAAATCTATCATCAACATGTTTAGTGATTGTTTCTAATAATCCATTTGCTCTAGCTTCCTCTTCAGATATCATTTTTATATCATTGAATATATCTACACTGTTTACCTCTCCAACTATTCCACTAGCTTGAGGTTCTACTATTTGTGCTCCATCTTCCCAATATACTTTGTATCCATTGTACTCTTGTGGGTTATGTGAAGCTGTTACCATTACTCCAGCTATTGCTTTTAATTCTCTTGTAGCAAAAGAAAGTTCTGGTGTTGATCTTAGAGAATCAAATAGATAAGCTTTTATTCCATTTCCTGCTAATACAAGAGCTGTATTTAAAGCATACTCTGTTGAACCTATTCTACAATCATATGCAATAGCTACTCCTCTTTTCTTTCCCTCTTCTCCTGTAGTTTTTAGAATATAGTTTGCAAGTCCTTGAGTAGCTTTTCTGATGTTGTATTTATTTATTCTGTTTCTTCCTACTCCTCTAACTCCTCTCATTCCTGCAGTTCCAAAGCTTAAATCTGTGTAAAATCTATTTTCAATCTCTTTTTCATCATCTTTTATACTTAATAGCTCTTCTCTGTCTTCACTATCAATATACTCAGATTTTACCCATAATTCATAACTTTTTTGAAACTCTTTTTCCATAACCTATCCCTCCAATACTTTATATTTTATCTTCTTTGATATTTAATATTATACCTCAATTATTTATTTTTAAAAAGAACTTTTATTTTTTTATTTTTTATATGAACTCAGAATTTTTCGTTTTATAACAAAGTATCATTGTTTTATTATTTAACATCATTTATATACTCATATATAAAAATTTATAAAAATATATATTATATATTTGAATTATAT
>UQQO01000010.1 GCA_900543175.1 uncultured Fusobacterium sp. | reverse complement strand
ATAAAGATGAAATAGAAGAGATAAGAGAAAAAATAATCGAAATTGAAGAGAAAGAGAAGATTAGAGAAGAGGAATTAAAAAAAATAGAATTTAAAAATATAAAATTAGGATCTCTAATAAAAAGTTTGGATGAATTTAAACCGAAAGGATTGACAATATTAAATATAGAACTTAATGAAAATAATAGATTAAAGATTATAGGAAATAGCATAGATGAAGGTAAAATACTAAAATTTCAAGAAAAAATAATAGAAAGTAGTAAATTTAAGAATTTGAATCATGACTATATTAAAAGAGAAGAGGAAGATTATAGTTTTCAATTGGAAGTTGAGGTTTGTTTATGATAAAGATTGATAGTTTACAAGAGAATAAGGAAAAAATAATAGTTATAGTTTTAATAGGATTGAATCTAATATTTTTTTATTTTTGCTCTATAATTCCATATAATAGATTAAAATTAAAAAAGGAAACAGTAAGGGAGTTTGAGTTAAAGTTAAAGAAGTTTAGCAAGGAAAAAGAGATAGTAGAAAAAATATATAATAGTAAGATTGAAAAAGAAAAAGAGATAGAAAGAAAATTTAATGAGAGTAGAGAGAAAATAGTGACTAAAAGTTTTAAAAATATAGGTGAATTTGAAAAAACTATATTGGAAAGACTAAAAAAACATAATTTATACTCTCAAATTATTGGAAGAGTAGAAAAGTTAAATAATGAAATAGAGGGCAAAGTCTATATAAGCTATGAAATAATAGGAAAGGAAAAAAATATAAAAAAATTTATACAAGAGCTAGAAAATGGAGAAAAGTTAATTTCATTGGTAGAAACACCAGTTTATATTGAGATAAAAGAGGAAGAGAGCAAAATAAAATTGAAGATAGCTGGGTATATTTTAAATCTTTTAGAAAAAGAGCAGGAAAAGATAGATATAGAGAAAGTGGAAGAAGTAATTGAGGAGAAAATACTTTTTATCTCTTTTGATGAGGTGAGTATTTTAGAAAAAAAGATTTTGAATCTAAACAAAAATAGATATCTACTTTTAAAATATAAAAAAGGTGGAAGGGATATATTTTGTGAAGATGAAGAGATAGAAAAAGAGGGGAAAAAGTATAGAATTAAAATTAAAGAAGATGGAATATATTTAGATAGTGGGGAGATAAGATGAAAAAATATCTAGTACTTTTATTAATTTTTTTTATTTGTTATAATAGTAATGGGGAAGTGGAAAAAAATAGTTTAAATTTAATAAAGATAGAGCAAGATTTAGAATTGAAAGATATGATATTATCTGATGTTGTAGCTATTTTATCAAAGGAATCAGGAAAAAGTATAGTTGTTGATGATAAGAGCAAAGATATTAAATTAGATATGTTTTTTTCTAAGGGAGAAAATTTAAAAGATATTTTAGAGACTATATGTATTACAAATGATTTAAAGCTTAAAGAGATGGCTAATATAATAGTGATATCTGAAGATAAAACAGCTACTTTAGGAGAGTTTTCTTTAGCTGGGCAGGTTTTAGATGAGGAATATAATAAAGGAATAGAAAATGTTAAGGTTATAGTGAAAGATGTAGCAGTAGATTCAGTTACAACTATATCTGATGGAAATTTTATTATAAATAATTTGAATCCTGGAATTTATATGGTAAAATTTGAGAAAGCAGGATATGAAAGTGCCAGTAAAATTATAAAACTAGTAGAAAATATAGGTAATATAGAGATAAGAATGAGAAAAAATAGGAAAAGTCAATTATCTCAAAATAGTAATCTAAAAGAAGAAAACTTTAGAGAGATTTATAGTAAGAGAATAAAGTTAAAAAATGTAAACTCTAAAGAGATAGAAGAGATGATAAAAAATATCTATGGAGATATAGTAGATACTATTGCTTTAGAAAAAAACAGTTCTATTGTAGTAACTGGAAATGAAAAGTTAGTGGGAGAGATTGAAGATTTTATAAAGGATATAGATAGGGATATTAAACAGGTGAGGATAACCTCACAAATTTTTGATGTAACAGAAAATCTTTTTGAAGAGTTAGGGTTTGATTGGTTATATAGTTCAAGTGGAAATATAGATAAAAATTCTGGAACAGATATAGGGATATTGGGGAATAGCAGTGTAGAGGGAGCAGGAACTGTATTGAGCTCTGGTATAAGTTTGATAAGGCAGTTTAATAGTGGCAGTGATATTTTAGGAATGGGATTAAATCTTTTACAAAGTACACAGGATTTAGTTATAACAGCAATGCCCTCAATAGTAGTTACAGATGGAGCTGAGGGAGAGTTTAAAATAACTGAAGAGGTAATTGTTGGAGAAGAGAAACAGGAAAATGATAATACAGAAAAGACAACATATACTCCTATTTTTAAAGAAGCAGGGATAATTTTAAAAGTTACACCTACAATAGGGGAAAATAATACTGTATTTTTAAAAGTAAAGATAGAAGTGAGTAATTTCAAATTGAAGAAAATAAAAAATGAAAATATTACAGAGGATACAGGAACATATAATTCAAATGGTGGTTCTAAAATAGGAAGAAGTATAGAAACTACTGTTAAAATGAGAAATGGTGAAACTATATTTATTGGTGGGCTAAAACGTTCAGCAACTTATGATATAAATAGTCAAGTTCCATTGTTAGGAGATGTACCTGTATTAGGAGTATTTTTTAAAAATAAAGAGATAAAGAAGGAAAAAACAGATATCTATGTAAGATTAAAAGTAGATATAGAAGGTGAAGAACAAGAAGAGGAATTTAACAAAATAAGTAAGCAGGTTGAAGAGATAGATAGTCGAAAGGTATATCCTGCATTTTAATAAAAAGGAGATAAGATATGGAAGTAAAAAACGATTTTGATTTAAAGAGAATACTAGATAATTTTAAAAATATCAAAATAGGAGTAGTTGGAGATCTGATGTTAGATGATTATATCTATGGTACAGTTGAAAGAATATCTCCAGAAGCTCCAGTTCCAGTAGTCAATGTAAAAGAGGAGAAATTTGTATTAGGAGGAGCAGCTAACGTAGTAAATAACTTAGCATCTTTAGGAGCAAAAACAATATGCTTTGGAGTTATAGGAAATGATGCAAATGGAGAGAGATTATTAGGTGCTTTTGCTGATAAGAAAATAGATGTTTCAGGATTAATTAGAGATAAAGAGAGAACAACAATAGTAAAAAGAAGAATAATTGGAAGCAACCAACAACTTTTAAGAATAGATTGGGAAGATATAACTCCAATATCTACTTTTTTAGAGTATGCTCTTTTAAGAAATATAGAATCGAAAATAGATGAACTTGATGCAGTTATACTTTCAGACTATGACAAGGGTGTTCTTACTCCAATGGTGGCTAAAGAGATAGTAAGAATGTGTAGAGATAGAGGAAAAATAGTAACAGTTGACCCTAAACCTAAAAATGCTATGAACTATTATGGAGCAACTTCAATGACACCAAATAGAAAAGAGGCTAAAGAGTGTCTAGGAATGGAAAGAGCTACTAATATGGAGGAAGTAGGTAAAGAACTAAAAGAGAAATTAAAATTAGATAACCTACTTTTAACTAGAAGTGAAGAAGGAATGAGTCTTTTTATTGAGGATAAGGTAGTAAATATACCAACTTTTGCAAAAGAGGTTTATGATGTAACAGGAGCTGGAGATACAGTTATATCTGTATTTACTCTTGCAGCAGCATCAGGAGTTTCATGGCATGAAGCAGCAAAAATAGCTAATACAGCAGCTGGAGTAGTTGTAGGAAAAATGGGAACTTCTACTGTAACAAAAGATGAAATACTAGAGTTTTATAAGAGAATTTATGAAAGATGGGAATAGTGATAAGATGTTAAGAATAGGTAATGGATATGATGTTCATGTTTTAACAGAGGGAAGAAGATTGGTATTAGGAGGAGTTGAAATACCTCATACAAAGGGGGTATTGGGACACTCTGATGGAGATGTTTTAGTACATGCAATAATGGATGCGATGTTAGGAGCATTAGCTTTAGGAGATATAGGACAGCACTTTCCTGATACAGATATGCAATATAAAAATATAGATAGCATGTTATTGCTAAGTAAAGTTAAAGAGTTAATATATTCAAAAGGATATAAGATAATTAATCTTGATTCTATAATTGTATTGCAAAAACCAAAAGTAAAACCATATATAGAAGCTATGAGAAAAAGAATAGCAGAAGTTTTAGAATTAGAAATAGATCAAGTTAGTGTAAAAGCTACTACTGAGGAAAAATTAGGTTTTACTGGAGATGAAAGTGGAGTAAAATCATATTGTGTTGTACTTCTTGAAAAATAAAATAGAGAGATATAAAATAAATTTAGTGAAGGGAGCAAAGGAATGCAATATAAGAGTAAAGATATAGCTAAAGCTTCAGTTATAATGGCAATGAGCTCTAGAGAAGAAGAGATAGAATTAAAAGAAAAGTATATAAAACAAGGAATAAAAACAGCTGCAGTAGATATAGGAGGAAATGTTGTAGATTCTATATCTAAGATCTTAGAGAGAGCATTAGTTGCTTCAAAAAGAAATGGAATAATTTCTGAGTCACATGTCTATGAAGGAGCTTTAACAGGAGCAACAAGAGAGGCTATTGCTCAGATAATGGATAAAGCAGTAGGTTTTAATGTTGGAGGTAAAATAGGGATAGCAAGATGTAAGGAGCATCTATCTGTTTGTATTTTCCTAACAATAGGAATGTTTAGATTGGATGAGGTTGTTATAGGTCTTGGGCATAGAGCTGTACCAGTTGAAGAAGAATAAAAAAGATAATACACTTTTTATGTTAAATCATTAACATGAAAGGTGTATTTTTTTAGGTATAGTGCTATAAAAAATTTTAAAACCAATAAAAATTGAGCATAAAAATTCCAAAACAAATGTTTGGAAAATAAATATTAAGCTTGACATTTAAACAAAAAAATGCTAAAAAGATATTAGAGGATGGCAAATATGATAGAACTGTTAGGTGTTTTCTTATTTTTTTAGGGAACAGAGAGAAAAGGAAAGTATAGGTTAGGGAGTATATTTTTTTATTCTTTTTGTAGAAATAGAAACGACTAAAGTTATAAATACTTGTTTAATCTGAAATTAAAATTTTTTGGAGGTAAAAGTATGGTCGCGATACTAAAATTGAGTCCAGTAGTTGTTCTAGCAATATTAATGATAAGTGGTTTTGATGCTCTTATAGCAGCACCTTTAGCAACAATAGTTGCAGCATTAGTAGCAATGTGGACAGAAAAGAAAAAATTTGCATTTATACTTGATGCAGCTATAGCTAATGTAAGAGAGATAACAATAGCTTTATTTATCTTAATGGCAGCTTATGCAATGGCGGAAACATTTATGTCTACAGGAGTTGGAGCAGCAATTATCAATATGGCTTTAAATCTTGGAATTACAGCTAAAACAGTTGCTTTAGTAGGAGCGATAGTAACATCTATACTATCTATCGCAACAGGATCAAGCTGGGGAACATTTGCAGCTTGTGCACCAATTTTCTTATGGCTTAACCATATTGTTGGTGGAAATTTACCATTGACAGTAGGGGCAATAGCTGGAGGAGCTTGTTTTGGAGATAATATAGGGCTTATTTCAGATACAACAATAGTAAGTTCAGGAATTCAAGGGGTAGAAGTAGTTAGAAGAATTAGACACCAAGGAGTATGGTCAGGATTAGTTCTATTAACAGGAATTGTACTATTTGGAATAGCTGGAATTACAATGGGACTACCAGGAACAACAGGAAATGGAGCAGATGCAATTAACCAAATACCTCAAGAAGTATGGGTAAAACTAGCAGAGGAAAGAGAATCAGCAGTAACACTTTTAAATCAAGTAAGAGATGGAGTTCCTTACTACATGATTATACCTCTAATAATAGTTCTTGCACTAGCATTTATGGGATATCAAACATTTATCTGTCTATTTGCAGGAATAGCAGTAGCATATGCATTAGGTAAAATGGCTGGAACAGTAGGAAGTACAACTGACTATTTAAATGATCTAGTAATGAAAGGTTTCGCAGATGCAGGAGCATGGGTTGTAGTAATGATGATGTGGGTAGCAGCCTTCGGAGGAATAATGAAGGTAATGGATGCCTTTAAACCTATATCAACATTAGTAGGAAAAATTTCAAAGAATGTAAAACAATTAATGTTCTGGAATGGAATTTTATCAATATTTGGAAATATGGCACTAGCAGATGAAATGGCACAAATAGTAACAATAGGACCAATCATTAGAAACCTAGTAGAAAAGAACGTAGTAGCAAGTGAAGAAGATATGTATACATTAAAACTAAGAAATGCAACATTCAGTGACGCAATGGGTGTATTTGGATCTCAATTGATACCATGGCACGTATACATAGGATTCTACATAGGAATAGCAACAACAGTATATCCTATTCACGACTTTGTTCCAATGGATATAATCAAATATAACTTTATAGCATATGTGGCAGTAATAAGTATGTTATTCTTAACATTAACAGGATTTGATAGATTTATACCTAAATTTGCACTACCATCAGAACCAAAAGTAAGATTAAAAACAGCAGAAGAAAAGAAAGCTGATGAAGCAGCAGGAAGATAGAGATACTAAAGGCAGTTTTTTAAACTGCCTTTACTTTATAAAAGAAGATAGAGAATAACAAAAGGAGGGAGAAAATGAGAAAAAAATTATTTTATATATTAGCAGCATTTTTGTTTGCTTTTGTAGTTTCTAGAAATAATATTTCTTTGACTCCCCAGATAGGTTCTAATGTAAAAATAACTAATTCACAAAATCCTTTTGTTAAAAATGAAAATCAAGATAGAAAAAAAGAGAAAAATTATACAAGTATTTTATTAAGAAAAATAGAACCGATAAAAAGTATAGTTTTTAAAGAAAAAGATAATGATAAATTTTTCAATCAAGATGCTTTTGAAGCAAAAAATATTGAGAAGAAAGAGTTTGATTACCATATAATTAAATATAAATTATGTGGGGATAATCCACCATATTATAAAATAGTGTATCGATATAAGTTTCGGGTTCTGCGGATCTGATTTTTCCAATTTTTTTACTATATAACTAAAAAAATTGGAGGGAAAAATATGATCGCGATAATAAAGTTAAGTCCAGTAGTAGTTTTAGCAATATTAATGATAAGTGGTTTTGATGCTTTAATAGCAGCACCTTTAGCAACAATAGTTGCAGCAGCAGTAGCAATGTGTACAGAAAAGAAAAAGTTTTCATATATACTTGATGCAGCTATAGATAATGTAAAAGAGATAACAATAGCTTTATTTATCTTAATGGCAGCTTATGCAATGGCAGAATCATTTATGTCTACAGGAGTTGGAGCAGCAATTATTAACCTAGCTTTAAATCTAGGAATTACAGCTAAAACAGTAGCTTTAGTAGGAGCGATAGTAACATCTGTACTATCTATTGCAACAGGAACAAGCTGGGGAACATTTGCAGCATGTGCACCAATCTTCTTATGGCTTAACCATATTGTTGGTGGAAGTTTACCATTAACAGTAGGGGCAATAGCTGGAGGAGCTTGTTTTGGAGATAATATAGGACTTATTTCAGATACAACAATAGTAAGTTCAGGAATTCAAGGGGTAGAAGTTGTTAGAAGAATTAGACACCAAGGAGTTTGGTCAGGATTAGTTCTATTAACAGGAATAATACTATTTGGAGTAGCAGGAATAGTAATGGGACTACCAGGAACAGCAGGAAATGGAGCAGATGCAATTAACCAAATACCTCAAGAAGTATGGGTAAAACTAGCAGAGGAAAGAGAATCAGCAGTAACACTTTTAAATCAAGTAAGAGATGGAGTTCCTTACTACATGATTATACCTCTAATAATAGTTCTTGCACTAGCATTTATGGGATATCAAACATTTATCTGTCTATTTGCAGGAATAGCAGTAGCATATGCATTAGGTAAAATGGCTGGAACAGTAGGAAGTACAACTGACTATTTAAATGATCTAGTAATGAAAGGTTTCGCAGATGCAGGAGCATGGGTTGTAGTAATGATGATGTGGGTAGCAGCCTTCGGAGGAATAATGAAGGTAATGGATGCCTTTAAACCTATATCAACATTAGTAGGAAAAATTTCAAAGAATGTAAAACAATTAATGTTCTGGAATGGAATGTTATCAATATTTGGAAATATGACACTAGCAGATGAGATGGCACAAATAGTAACAATAGGACCAATCATTAGAAACTTAGTAGAAAAGAACGTAGTGGCAAATGAAGAAGATATGTATACACTAAAATTGAGAAACGCAACATTTAGTGACGCAATGGGTGTATTTGGATCTCAATTAATACCATGGCACGTATACATAGGGTTCTATATAGGAATAGCAACAACAGTATATCCACTACATGATTTTATGCCAATGGATATAATCAAATATAACTTTATAGCATATGTAGCAGTAATAAGTATGTTATTATTAACATTAACAGGATTTGATAGATTTATTCCTAAGTTTGGATTACCAACAGAACCAAAAGTAAGATTAAAAACAGCAGAAGAAAAGGCAGCTGATGAAGCAGCTTTACATTCAGCAGGAAACTAGTTGATTTTAAAGGGAAAGAAAATATCTTTCCATTTTTGTATTGTTTTAAAATATTTTATTAAAAATATTGACTTTTTTATACGAAAATGATATAAAAAAATATGAAAAGGAGGTGTGGTTATGAAAAGAAAATTAACTTTTTTAGGTTATAGTTTTTTATTTGTTTTTCTATTATTAGCTAATATAAATAGAAATTCATTGTCTTTCAATAATTCACCTCAAGAAAAGAAAGAGATAATAAATATACTTTCAACATATAATACAAACTTAAAAAATTATATCCCTTTAGTAATTAGTGAAGTAAAAGGAGAGATTACTAAGCTCGATAGAGATAACAACAGTAATAATCCTCTTGAAAACTTAGAGGAGAAGTTAGAACAGGTTCTTAAGATAGAGATTTTATTAGAAAAGATAAATTCAAGAATAAAAGAGATCTCTTATTTTAGGAAAACTATATTACAAAGAGATGAGAAAAGAGTCCTCAGATTATAGGATTTTAATCTTTTTAGATTAAAATTAAATAATTTGGAGGGAATTTATGTTAGAATTAAACTTTAATATGGCGGAAACTTTGGCAATATCAATATTAGTACTTTTATTAGGGAGAGAGATAAAGAAAAGAGTTAATTTTTTAGAAAGATTTTTTATTCCAGCTCCAGTTGTAGGTGGAGTAATATTTTCGATACTTTTATTGATAGGACATAATACAGGCGCTTTTAGCTTTAGTTTTGACAACGTTTTAAAAGATTTTTTAATGACAATATTCTTTACTACAATAGGATTTACAGCTAGTGGAAAGTTATTGAAAAAAGGTGGAGTAGGAGTTATTGTATTCTTAATAACAGCTACAGTTTTAGTTATAATTCAAGATATTGTTGGTGTATCTATGGCAAAAATGTTTGGTGAACACCCTCTTTTAGGACTAGCAGTAGGATCAGTTCCACTAACTGGAGGACATGGAACTTCAGGAGCTTTTGGACCTGTGCTTGAAGAGTTTGGAGTAACTGGAGGATTATCAGTTTCAATAGCAGCAGCTACTTATGGATTGATAGCTGGATGTTTAATTGGAGGACCAGTTGCAAAGAGATTGAGGGATAAATATAATTTGAAACCTAGCTTAGAAGATAGAGAAGGAACAGTAGAAGCTTTAGAAGAAAATGACGAGAAACCAGTATCAGAAGAAACTTTATTTAGTGCAGTTGTTGTAATTGCATTATCAATGGGTATAGGATATTGTATTGCTCCATTCTTAAAAAAATATGGAATAGTAATTCCAGCATATATAGGACCTATGTTTATTGCTGCTATAATTAGAAATATAGCTGATATGCAAAAGAAAAATCTTCCTATGAATGAAATAGCTATTACAGGGAATATAGCTCTATCTTTATTCTTAGCAATGGCACTAATGACATTAAAATTATGGGAACTAGCAGATTTAGCAATTCCTATTATAAGTATATTATTAGTTCAAACAGCAATAATGGCATTATTTGCATACTTTATAACATTTAGATTCAATGGAAAAGATTATGATGCTGCAGTTATGGCAACAGGGCATTGTGGATTTGGTTTAGGTGCAACACCAAATGCAATGGCAAATATGGAAGTTTTCACTAAGGAAAATGGACCAGCTCCAAGAGCATTCTTTGTATTACCAGTAGTAGGAGCATTATTTATAGATTTTACAAATGCAACAGTTATTACATTCTTTATAAATATGTTTAAATAATATGTTTGAAAGAATTTTCTATTTTTGTTGTGAGACCCTAAAATCACAAATAAAGGCTAGTCGTTATGACTAGCCTCATTTTTTTCTTAGTATTTACAAAACCTCTAATATATGTTAAAATTTAGAGTAATATAAATTTTTAGGAGGGGCTTTTTAATGATAGGAATCGGAATAGTAGGACTTCCAAATGTTGGGAAATCTACACTTTTTAATGCAATAACAAAGGCTGGAGCAGCAGAGGCAGCAAACTATCCTTTTTGTACAATAGAACCAAATGTTGGAATGGTAACTGTACCAGATAAAAGATTAGATCAATTAGCTGAAATAATCAATCCACAAAGAATAGTACAAGCAACAGTTGAATTTATAGATATAGCAGGGCTTGTAAAAGGAGCAGCTAAGGGAGAAGGATTAGGAAATAAATTCCTTTCAAACATCAGAACAACAGCAGCAATTTGTCAAGTTGTAAGATGTTTTGAAGATGATAATGTAATCCATGTAAGTGGTTCTGTAGATCCTATAAGAGATATTGAAGTTATCAACACAGAGCTTATTTTTGCTGATATGGAAACAATAGATAAAGCAATAGAAAAACATAAAAAATTAGTTGTAAATAAAAATAAAGAATCAATGGAGTTAATGCCAGTTTTAACTAAATGTAAAGCTCACTTAGAAGAATTTCAACTTTTAAAAACTATGGAATTAACATCAGAAGAGTTAGAATTATTAAGAACATACCAATTACTAACTTTAAAACCTATGATTTTTGCAGCAAATGTATCTGAAGATGATTTAGCAGCAGGAAATGAATATGTAGAAAAAGTAAAAGAGTATGCAGCTAATTTAGGATCAGAAGTTGTAATAGTTTCAGCTAAAGTTGAGGCAGAGTTACAAGAGATGGATGATGAAGAGAGCAAGCAAGAGTATTTAGAAGCTCTTGGAGTAGAAGAAGCTGGACTAAATAGACTTATAAGAGCAGGATTTAAACTATTAGGACTTCAAACTTACTTTACTGCTGGAGTTAAAGAGGTAAGAGCTTGGACTATAAAAATAGGAGATACAGCTCCAAAAGCAGCAGGGGAAATTCATACAGATTTTGAAAAAGGATTTATCAGAGCAAAAGTTGTTTCTTTTGATGACTTCATTAAGTATTCAGGATGGAAAGGTGCTCAAGAAGCAGGAGTTTTAAGACTTGAAGGAAAAGAGTACATAGTTAAAGATGGAGATTTAATGGAATTCCTTTTCAATGTGTAAAATAAAATAAATGTTAAGAAATTTTACTTGACAAGGTTTAAAAAAATTAGTAAAATATCTAGGTATAGATTGGAGGAGGTTGTCTTGAAATTAAAGATAAAGGATTTTAGCAGCGCTCTTAATAATACAATAGGATTTGATTTTTACGTTGATACAATAGATGATGTAGTGCTTAAAGATAAACTTCATATTGTTGGAACAGCTATTTCAGATGGAAGTGGTAAGGTTGAAGTTAGTGGAAAGTATTCTACAAAAATTGAAGTTCAATGTGTAAGATGTTTAAAAAACATTGAAGAAGATCTAGCTGGAGAGTTTACAGGAACTTTTTTAGATGAAAGTGCATATAGACAATATATGAGAAATCTAAAAGTTGAATGTGAAATTGACAGTAATGAAATTTATGATGAAATCATAGATGGAGAGATAGATCTTGTTAATTTGGTTAGAGAGTATATAATACTTGATTTGCCCCCATATCCACAATGTGATCCTGAATGTGAAGATGATTCTGAAATAGAAAAATATAGCAATCATGGAATAGATTCTAGGTGGCAACAATTATTACAAATAAAAAATTAAATTTTTAAATATGAGTGTAGTAGGAGGGAAACTAAGATGGCAGTACCTAAGAAAAAGACATCTAAGGCTAAAAAGAACATGAGAAGATCTCATCATGCTTTAACTGGAATTGGTCTAACAACTTGTGAAGCTTGTGGAGCACCAAAAAGACCTCACAGAGTATGTTTAAACTGTGGAGATTACAATGGTAAAAAAGTTTTAGCTGGAGACGCTGAGTAATTAAAACTTAGTTGTTAAAAAATAAAAAAAGACAAGAGGATGAAATCTTGTCTTTTTTTATTTTTTTGTTTCTAAAGATTAAAGATAAGAATTAGCTTGTTTTTTTTGGATATTGTGTTATGATATTCTAGATAGTTTAAAAAATAAATTAATTTTGTAATATTTGAAATATATGGTTTTATAAATAAAAAATTTAATGTATAATATATGAAGATAGACTTTAAATTTAGGAGGATAAGATGAAAATAGCTTTAGATGCTATGGGTGGGGATAATGCACCTTTGGAAACAATAAAAGGGGCTGTCGCTGCATTAGAGGAAGTAAGTGAATTAGAATTAGTTCTTGTTGGAAAAAAAGAGGTTATTGAAGCTGAACTTTCTAAATATAAATATAATAAAGAAAAAATTGAAATAGTTGATGCTAGAGAGATAATAGAGATGACAGATGAGCCTGTTGTTGCTGTAAAAAGCAAAAAAGATTCATCTATGAATAGAACTTTAGAGCTTGTAAAAGATGGAACAGTTAATGCCTCTGTTTCAGCAGGAAATACTGGAGCTTTAATAACAGCTAGTCAATTAAAATTAAAAAGAATAAAAGGAGTTTTAAGACCAGCTATTGCAACAATGTTTCCAAATAAAAAGGGACATATGTTAATGTTAGATGTTGGAGCTACTGCTGATTGTAAACCTGAATTTTTAAATCAGTATGCTATGATGGGATCTAAGTATATGGAGATTTTATTAGGAAGAAAGAACTCTAAAGTTGGACTTTTAAATATAGGAACTGAAGAGGGAAAAGGAAACGAAGTTACTAGAGAGGCATATAATCTATTAAAAGAAAATAAAAGTATAAATTTTGTTGGAAATGTAGAGAGTACAGAAGTTATGAATGGGAATATAGATGTAGTAGTAACTGATGGATTTACAGGAAATATGGTTTTAAAAACTGCAGAGGGAATAGGTAAATTTATACTAGATGTTATTAAAACAGAAGTTTCAAAGAGCTTTATATATAAATTAGGAGCACTGCTTTTAATGCCAGCTTTAAAAGTTGTAAAATCAAAAATGGATTCTTCAGAGTATGGAGGGGCTATTTTCTTAGGATTGAATGGAATCTCTATCAAAGCTCATGGAAATTCAGATGCTGTGGCAATTAAAAATGCAATTAAAGTTGCTGAAAAATTTGCAAAACTTAATTTCGTGGAAGAGATGAAGAAAGTTATAGATATAGATAATATAGAAGTAGAAGAGAAATAGGAGGATAGATGGAATTCAAAAGCGTAGGAATAAAAGGACTTGGATACTATGTACCAGAAAAAGTTATGACAAACTTTGATTTTGAAAAGATACTAGATACAACTGATGAATGGATAAGAACAATGACAGGAGTAGAGGAAAGAAGATATGCAGCTCCTGAACAAGCAACTTCAGATCTATGTGTAGAAGCTGCTAAAAAAGCTTTAGCAGATGCAAATATGACAGCTGAAGATTTAGATATGATAATAGTTGCAACTGTTACTCCAGACTATATTACACAAAGTACAGCTTGTTTAGTTCAAAATAAGCTTGGAGTGAAACAAATCCCTTGTTTTGACGTAAATGCAGCATGTAGTGGATTTATGTATGCTCTTACAATAGCAGGATCTATGGTAAGAGGAGGAGTATACAAAAATATCTTAGTATTGGGAGGAGAAGTTCTTTCAAGAATAGTAGATATGGAAAATAGAAGTAACTGTATACTTTTTGGAGATGGAGCAGCAGCAGCAATAGTTTCAGAAGTTGAAGATGGTTATGGAATGCTTTCTACCCACCTTGGAGCTGAGGGTGAAGATGATATGATTCTTAAAATACCAGCTGGAGGAAGCAAAAAACCTAATGATGCAGAAACAATAGCTAATAAAGAAAACTTCTTAGTAATGAAAGGACATGATGTATTTAAATTTGCTGTACATGCACTTCCACTTGCTACTAATAAAGCTTTAAAAATAGCTAATGTAAAAGCTGAAGAGTTAAAAATGATATTCCCTCATCAAGCAAATGTTAGAATTATTGAATCAGCAGCAAAGAGAATTCATGTACCTATGGAGAAATTCTATTTAAACTTAAATAAGTATGGAAACACTTCTGCTGCATCAATAGGATTGGCACTTGGTGAAGCAAAAGAAAAAGGATTAATTCAAAAAG
This sequence comes from uncultured Fusobacterium sp., assembly GCA_900543175.1. GTDB lineage: Bacteria > Fusobacteriota > Fusobacteriia > Fusobacteriales > Fusobacteriaceae > Fusobacterium_A. The sequence continues at coordinate 17,633 of UQQO01000010.1, read as the reverse complement.
GAGATTTAATAGCCCTTACTGGATTCGGTGGAGGACTTACTTACGGATCAATAATAATGAAATGGGCTTATTAATTATTGACATAATTTTTAAGCTGTGATATATTAAAAAAACAGGTGTAATTAATAGAAGGGGGTATTATGTCTAAAGTAGCTTTTGTTTTCCCAGGGCAAGGAGCTCAATATGTAGGAATGGGAAAAGAATTATATGAAAATAATGAACTAGCTAGAAAAGAGTTTGATAAACTTTTCTCAAGTTTAGACTTTGATCTAAAAACAGTTATGTTTGAAGGACCAGAAGAAGCATTAAAAGAAACAAAAAATACTCAACCAGCAATAGTTTCAATGAGTTTAATACTTACTAAATTACTAGAAGAAAAAGGAATAAAAGCTGATTTTGTAGCAGGACACTCTGTTGGAGAGTATGCAGCATTTGGAGCAGCAGGATATTTAAGTATAGATGAAGCAGTAAAACTTACAAGTGCAAGAGGAAAGTTTATGAATGATGTAGCTGTTAAAGTTAATGGTGGAATGGCTGCAATTATTGGACTTGACTCAGATAAAATAGTAGAAACATTAAAAAATGTAGAAGGAATTGTTGAAGCAGTAAACTTTAATGAGCCTAAACAAACAGTTATAGCTGGGCAAAAAGATGCTATTGAAAGAGCTTGTGTAGCTTTAAAAGAAGCTGGAGCAAGAAGAGCGATGCCACTAGCTGTATCAGGACCTTTCCACTCATCACTTATGCAAGAGGCAGGAGAGAAATTAAAAGAGGAAGCTGAAAAATATAACTTCCAAATGACAGATATTAAATTAGTTGCTAATACTACAGCTGAAGTTCTTCAAAATGTAGATGAGATAAAAGAAGAGATATATAAACAAAGTTTTGGTCCAGTAAGATGGGTTGAAACTATTCAAAAACTAAAAGATGAAGGGGTTACACAAATCTATGAAATTGGACCAGGAAAAGTTTTAGCTGGACTTATTAAAAAAATAGATAAAGAAATCCAAGTAAAAAATATAGAAAAGCTTGAAGATTTTGAAAATATAATGTAAAATCTAAGTATAATACTATAGATAAAAGAAATTTAAGGAGGAAAAAATGTTAGATAAAATAAGAGAAATAGTTGTTGAACAACTAAGCGTTGATCCAGAACAAGTAACTGCAGAGGCTAGCTTTGTAGAAGATTTAGGAGCAGATTCACTAGATACAGTTGAATTAATAATGGCTTTCGAAGAAGAATTTGGAGTAGAAATTCCTGATACTGAAGCTGAAAAAATCAAAACAGTTCAAGACGTTATTGATTATGTAGAAGCTCACAAATAAGAAGAAAATCAGATATTTTAAGTAACGGGGTATTCAAAAAGTACCCCGTTACTTATATATATTAAAAAAAATAGAGGTGAACAGATGAATAGAGTAGTAGTTACAGGACTAGGACTAATAACAGCATTGGGAACAGGTCTAGAAAAAAGTTGGAAAAGAATTTTAGCAGGGGAAACTGGAATAGATCTAATAAAATCATATGATACTACAGATATGCCAGTAAAAATAGCAGGAGAAGTTAAAGATTTTGATCCTTTAGAATTTGGAATTGAGAAAAAAGAGATAAAAAAATTAGCTAGAAATACTCAATTTGCTTTAGCTGCAACAAAAATGGCATTAGAGGATTCTAAATTAACTATAGATGAAAATAACTGTGAAGATGTTGGGGTTATTGTCTCTTCTGGTATAGGAGGAATTGAGATATTTGAAGCTCAACATGGAACAATGATAGAAAAAGGAGTTAGAAGAATATCTCCATTTACAATCCCAGGAATGATAGCTAATATGGCTGCTGGAAATATTGGAATCTACTATGGAGCAAAAGGACCAAATAAATCAATAGTAACTGCATGTGCTGCTGGAACTCATTCAGTAGGGGATGCTTTTGAAATGATAAAAAATGGAAGAGCAAAAGTTATGATAGCTGGAGGAGCAGAGGCTGCAATAACTCCATTTGCTATGAATGCATTTGCTAACATGAAAGCACTATCTACTAGAAATGATGAGCCAGCAAAAGCATCAAGACCATTCTCAGCTGACAGAGATGGATTTGTAATGGGAGAGGGAGCAGGAATCCTTATTCTTGAAGAATTAGAACATGCAAAAGCTAGAGGAGCTAAAATATATGCTGAAGTAGTAGGATATGGAGAAACTTGTGATGCTTACCATATTACAGCACCAGCTGATGGAGGAGAAGGAGCAGCAAGAGCATTTAAAATGGCTATGAAAGAGGGAAATATCAATCCTGAAGAAGTTGACTATATAAATGCACATGGAACTTCAACACCTGCTAATGATAAGAATGAAACAATGGCAATAAAAACAGCTTTTGGAGATAGAGCAAATGAATTAGTTGTTTCATCTACAAAGGGAGCAACAGGACATGGATTGGGAGCTGCTGGAGGAATTGAGGCTGTATTAATAGCTATGGCAATAGATACAGGAATAATACCACCAACAATTAACTATGATAACCCAGATCCAGTATGTGATTTAAACTATGCACCAAATACACCAGTAGAAAGAGAAATCAATGTAGCAATGTCAAGTTCTCTTGGATTTGGTGGACATAATGCTGTAATAGCAATGAGAAAATATAAGTAATTAAATATAGGAGGATAAGTTGAAGAAGAATTATTTAGAGCTAGAGGAAAATTTAGGTTATTCATTTAAGAATAAAGAGCTTTTAAAGAATTCACTTATCCATAGATCTTTTGGAAATGAACATAGAAGATACAAAAAAATAAGCAACGAAAGACTAGAACTGCTAGGAGATGCAGTTCTAGATCTTGTCGTTACTGAATATTTGTATAAAAGTCACGAGAACTCAACAGAGGGAGATTTAGCCAAAATAAAATCTATGGTAGTAAGTGAGCCAGTATTAGCAGAGATTTCAAAGAAAATGGATGTAGGAAAATATCTTCTTTTAAGTAAGGGAGAAGAGATGACAGGGGGAAGAGATAGAAGTTCTATCTTAGGAGATGCTTTTGAAGCTATTTTAGGGGCTATCTATTTAGATTCAAACTTTGAAACTGCTAAAAAATATGCTTTGAGCCATATACAAGATTCTATAGATCATGTTGATAAAAATGAGGATATTTTAGACTTTAAAACTATATTGCAAGAGTATAGCCAAAGAGAGTATAAATTAATTCCTATTTACCAAGTTGTAAAAGAAACAGGACCAGATCATCAAAAAGTTTTTGAAATTGCAGTAACAGTTGGAGAAATGGTTGGAAGTGGAACTGGAAAAAATAAAAAAAGTGCTGAACAATCTGCAGCTAAAGAACTATGTAAAAAATTAGGAGTAAAAATCCATGAAACACTATAATATACCGATATTTATAAGCCATTTTGGTTGTCCCAATGCCTGTGTATTCTGTAATCAAAAAAAGATAAATGGTCGTGAAACTGATGTGACTATGGAAGATGTCAGAAAAATTATAGAAATGTATTTAGAAACTCTTCCAAAAAATTCCAAGAAAGAGGTGGCATTTTTTGGTGGAACTTTTACAGGAATTTCTTTAAAACTTCAAAAAGAATATTTAGAAACAGTATATGAATATATAAAAAAAGGGTTGATAGATGGGATAAGACTGTCTACAAGGCCAGATTGTATCAATAGAGAGATAGTAGAGCAGTTAAAGAAGTATGGGGTTACTTCTGTTGAGCTAGGGGTACAATCTTTAGATGAGAGAGTTTTAAAGGCAACAGCGAGATATTATCCAGTTGAAGTGGTAGCAGAGGCTTGTAAGCTCTTAAAAGAGTATGGAATAGAGCTAGGAATTCAATTGATGATAGGATTACCAGAGGCGACACTAGAAAGCGATTATTTAACAGCATTAAAAGCTTTAGAGATGCAACCTGATGTAGCTAGAATATACCCAACTTTAGTTATAAAAAATACTAAGCTAGAAGATATGTTTTTAAAAGGGGAATACCATGCACTTTCTATAGGAGAAGCTGTAGAAAGAACTAGAAAAATATATACACTTCTTGAATTAAATGGTGTTAATGTAATTAGAGTTGGACTTCAACCAAGTGAAGATCTAAGAGAAGATGGAGTAGTTTTAGGTGGACCATTCCACCCTGCCTTTAGAGAATTGGTTGAAACTGAGATCTATTATAATTTTCTGAAAAAAATTGCAGATAGAGAGAAAAAATTAGATATTGAAACAGCAGAGGTGAATATATCTAAAATAGTTGGAATAAAAAAAGCAAATAGATTAAGATTAAAGGAGTATTTTAATATAAAAATAGACAACAGCCTATCAAGAGATATAGTTGTTGTAAATGGAAAAATATATTCAAGAGTGGATATCCTTAGAGAGGAGAACAATGAATCAAATAGTAATCAATATAGATGACTTTCAATCTAGAGCAGCTATAATTGAAGATGGAAAAGTGGTTGAAATCTTAGTGGAACGAGAAGAGGAAGGAAGAATAAATGGAAGTATTTATAAGGGAAAAGTTGCCAATGTTCTTTCAGGAATGGAGTCAGCCTTTGTAAATATAGGATTGGAAAAAAATGGCTTTCTTTATGTAAATGATTTAAGAGAGTTTGAAGAAAAATATTTAGATGGGATACTAAATAGTAATAGACCAATAGAGGATATTTTAACTGTTGGTGATGAAGTAGTAGTACAAATTTTAAATGAACCTCGTGGAAATAAGGGAGCAAGAGTAACAACACACTTTACAATACCAGGAAAATATCTGGTGTTGATGCCGAATAATGATCATATAGCTATCTCTAAAAAGATTAAAGATGAGGAAGAGAGAGAAAGATTAGAAAATATTTTTAAAGATATAAAGCCTGTTAATATGGGAGTAATTATTAGAACAGCTGCCTATGGAAAAAGTGAATTTCATTTTGAAAGAGAGATAGAGTATCTTGTAAAAAAATGGGAAGATATTGAGAAAAAGATTAAGGGAGCTAAGATAGGAGAGGTACTATATAAAGATAATGGAATAGTGACAACTGTATTGAGAGATATCTTTTCAAATGATATAGATGAGCTTATAGTTGATAATGAAGAGGTTTATTGGGAGATAATAGACTATGTAAATGCCTTTAGTGAAAAGACATTGAAAACTAAAATTAAATTGTATAGAGATAGTGATGAGAAAGAGATTTTTGATCTATATGGAATAAGTGAAGAGATAGATAAGGCTTTAAATGAAGTTGTATGGCTGGAATGTGGTGGTTATCTTGTAATTCAAAAGACAGAGGCACTAATAAGTATAGATGTAAATACAGGAAAAAATACAGGTAGCTATAACTTAGAGGAAACAGTTGTAAATACCAATGTAGAAGCAGCTAGAGAGATACCAAGACAGTTGAGACTTCGTAATTTTGGTGGAATTATAATAATTGACTTTATTGATATGAGAGTAGAAGAGGATAAAGTTAGAGTTATAGAGGAGTTAGAGAAAAATTTACAAAAAGATAGAATTAAAAATAATATAGTGCATTTTACAGATTTAGGTCTTGTTGAGATGACAAGAAAGAGAACTGGAAAACCACTAGCTTATTATTATCAAGAGGTATGTCCATATTGTAATGGAACTGGTAAGATAAAATCTCAAGATGCTCTAGTTCATGAGCTTATAAAAGAGATAAAATTATCTTCAGATGATAGGGATATAAGTAAGATAAAAGTTGTACTTTCAAAGAGACTTAAAGAATCTTTTACTGAAGTATATTTTGATATAATGAGAGAATATTTAAAAAATAAAGGAAAAAGTATAGAGTTAGAAGTAGGAACAAACAACGATACTCAATATGAGATAATTCTAGTTAAATAGAGGAGAGAACATGAAAATAGGTGTTTATGCAGGAAGCTTTGATCCAATAACAAAAGGACATTATGATGTAATAAAAAAATCTCTTAAAATAACTGATAAACTTATTGTTGCAGTTATGAATAATACTAATAAGAAATGTTGGTTTTCTTTAGAAGAGAGAAAAAATATGATAAAGCTTTTAGTTGGAGAAGATAGTGACAAGATAGAAGTAAAAAGTTTTGATGGACTTCTAATTAATTTTATGAAGGAAAATAATGCTGATATAATAATAAGAGGATTGAGAGCTGTATCAGATTATGAGTATGAGTTAGGTTATGCTTTTGCAAATCATGATCTTTCAGATGGAGATGTTGACACAATATTTATTCCAGCAGCAAGAGAGTATATGTATTTAAGCTCAAGTTCTGTAAGGGAAGCTGCTATGGTAGGAGCAAGACTAGATATATTTGTTGATGATAAAATTGCTGAGATAGTGAGGGAAAAAGCAAAAACTATCAAAGGATAGGTGTTGTTGTGGCAAAAAATAAAAGTTTTTATGTTTGTAGTGAATGTGGATATAAATCTCCTAAGTGGTTGGGAAAATGTCCTCAATGTAATGAGTGGGGAAGTTTTGAAGAGGAGATAGAAAATGTAACTGTTGGAGCTCCTGTAGTGGCAACAACAGCATCAGTAAAAGAGATATCTGAAAAGGTATTTTCCTTTAAAGAGATAAAGCAAGAACAAACAGATAGATATATAACAGGAATTGAAGAGTTTGATAGAATTTTAGGTGGAGGGCTACTTCAAGGTGAAGTAGTATTAGTTACTGGGAACCCTGGAATAGGAAAATCTACTCTTCTTTTACAAGTAGCTAAAGAGTATACTGCTTATGGAAGTGTAATTTATATTTCAGGTGAGGAGTCTCCTTCTCAAGTAAAAAATAGAGGAGAGAGATTAAAGATTGAGAGTGATAATCTGTTTTTGATGGCTGAAACAGATATGGCTAATATATATGAGTATCTAATTTCAAAAAAACCTAAAGTTGTAGTTGTAGATTCTATTCAAACATTATATAATTCAAATATAGATTCAATTCCAGGAACACCTACACAAATTCGAGAATGCACTTTAAAAATTATAGAACTTGCTAAAAAATATAATATCTCTTTTTTCATTGTTGGACATATAACTAAAGATGGTAAGGTAGCAGGACCTAAGATGTTAGAACACATGGTTGATGCTGTATTTAACTTTGAGGGAGAAGAGGGACTCTTTTATAGAATTTTAAGAAGTACTAAAAATAGATTTGGATCAACTAATGAGTTGGCAGTTTTTAGTATGGAAGAGGATGGAATGAAAGAGATAAAAAACTCTTCTGAATATTTTTTAAGTGAGAGAGATGAAAAAAATGCAGGGAGTATGGTTGTTCCAGTATTAGAGGGAACAAAGGTATTTTTACTTGAAATACAAACTCTGATAACAGAAACTACCATAGGAATACCTAAAAGAATAGTTCAAGGATTTGATAGAAATAGAATCCAGATTTTAACAGCGATAGCTGAGAAAAAGATGCACATGGCATTGGGAATGAAAGATCTCTTTGTAAATATTCCTGGGGGATTAAGTATAGCAGATCCAGCAGCAGATTTAGCTGTATTGATATCTCTGATGTCTGTATATAAAGGGGTAGAGATAAGCCAAAAAATAGCTGCTATTGGTGAATTAGGTTTACGTGGAGAGATAAGAAAGGTTTTCTTTATTGAGAAAAGATTGAGAGAATTAGAAAAATTAGGTTTTAAAGGTGTCTATATTCCAGAGGCTAATAGAAAAGAGATAGAAAAAAATACTCATAAATACAAGTTAAAATTAATATATTTAAAAAATTTAGAAGAACTTTTAGAAAGGATGAATAAAGATGATCAATAAAAAGCTAGAATCAATGTTGATGCAGATAACTCCAGGGACACCTCTTAGAGATGGAATTGATAACATACTTGATGGTGGAATAGGAGCTCTTATTGTAGTAGGAATTGATGAAACAGTTGAGAAAATGCTTGATGGTGGATTTGTAATAAACTGTGACTATACACCAGAGAGAGTTTTTGAATTAGCTAAAATGGATGGAGCTATAATAGTTGATGATGAATGTAAAAAAATACTTTATGCTAATGTACATCTACAAGTTGATAGGAAATATTCATCAGAGGAAAGTGGAACTAGACACAGAACAGCTCAAAGGGCAGGAAAGCAAACAGGGAAGCTTGTAATAGCTGTTTCAGAGAGAAAAAAAGTTGTAAGTCTATATAAAGGGGATATAAGGTACAAGTTAAAAAATACATCAGAGATAACAAGTGAAGCTGCTCAGGCATTAAAAACTATGGAAAGATATAGATATGTTTTAGATAAGTCTTTAGCTAATCTTACAATATTGGAATTAGATGATATTGTAACGCTATATGACGTGGCTCAAGTTCTTCAAAGATTTGAGATGATGAGAAGAATTGATGATGAATTAAAAGGGTATGTTGTAGAGCTAGGAACAGAGGGAAGATTGATGGATCTTCAACTTAAAGATTTGGAGCAAGATATCAATGAGGATATGGAAGAGTTTTTAAGTGACTATATGAGTAGTGATACAAATTATGAAGATGTTATGTCACAGATAGCAAATCTTACAAATATAGAATTGTTGGAGATAGAGAATTTTTCTAGTGCTTTAGGTTATAGAAAAAGTTATAGTAATTTAGATAATAAGATTAGTCCTAAAGGATATAGAGTTCTTGGAAAGATTAGTAAGTTAACTAAGAAAGATATTGATAAGTTGATAAATACTTATGGAGAGCTTGCATCTATTCAAGATGCACCTATTGAGGAGTTATCTGATACTAAATTAAGTAAATTGAAGATAAAAGCTATAAAAAATGGATTGAAGAGATTAAAATATACTGTGGAATTGGAAAAATAGACTGTCGAAATATAAAGCTGTTGGAAATTATAATTTTCAGCAGCTTTAATTAAATATTAATTATTTAAGTAAAGGGGAAATATGCTAAAGATAACTGAATGGGTAAAGATAATATTAGATTCATTATATGATGGAATTTTAATAATAGATTCTGAAGGGATAGTAAGATATATAAACCCAGCTTATACTAGAATAACTAAAGTTAAAGAAGAAGATATTATAGGAAAAAAATTATCCGATGTAAGAAAGGGAAGTTATCTTACTGAAGTTATTAAAAGTGGAAAGTTGCAATTAAATGTTCATAGAAAAATGGATGAAGTTGAGTATATTGTAAATATGGTACCAATCTATGGGAAAAAAAATAAAGTTCTTGGTGGAATTTCCTTACTTAATGAACTTAATGATGTATATAAGCTTACTGAGAAATTAAACCTTTCTAAAATTATAATTCAAAATCTTAAAGAGCATGTAAAATCTTTAGGAAGTGGAAAATATAATTTTGATGATATTATAGCAGTAGATAAAAAAAGTGTTGAGATAAAAGAGTTTGCTAAAAGAATAGCTCTTACAGATTCAAATGTTCTTATAACAGGTGAAAGTGGAACAGGAAAGGAACTATATGCTAGTGCTATACATAATTTTAGTTTAAGAAAAGATTTTCCTTTTATTCCAGTAAATTGTGCATCTTTTGAAAAAAGTCTTATAGAGAGTGAACTTTTTGGTTATGAGGAAGGAACATTTACAGGAGCTAAAAAAAATGGAAAAACAGGATTATTTCAACTAGCAAATGGTGGGGTACTTTTTCTTGATGAGATAGGAGAGTTAGAATATGGACTTCAAGGAAAACTTTTACGTGTTTTGCAAGAAAAAAGTATTAGAAAAATAGGTGGAAGTAAGGAGATACCAATAGATGTAAGACTTATATGTGCAACAAATAAAGATCTTTTTAAATTGATGGAAGAGGGAAAATTTAGAAGGGATCTATATTATAGAATAGCTATTATCCCTTTAACAATACCACCATTGAGAGAGAGAAAAGATGATATACCTGCATTGGCTAATAAATTCATATCTGACCTTTCGCAGAAGTACAAAAAAGATATGTTTTTAAGTCAAGAAGCAATTCAATTGTTAAAAGAATATGAATGGTGTGGAAATATAAGAGAATTAAAAAATATAATAGAATTTACTTTTAATATGAGGGAAGAAAAAGTAATTTTAAAAGAGCATCTACCAATTAAAGTTGAAGAAAATATTTTAGATAGTGAGATAATTGAACTAAATGAATATATAAATAAAGTAGAAAAAGAATATATAAATAAAGCTATTGCCAAATATGGTGATAGTGTTGAAGGAAAGAAAAAGGCAGCAAAGGCATTGGGAATCTCTCTTGCTACTTTTTATAATAAATTGAACAGATAATTTCTAAAAAAATAGAAAATTTTAACAAGAATTCTAACTTTTTAGAATGACAATAAAATATCTTATTTTAAAGGGAAGAGATAGATCTTCCTTTTTTATTTCTAAAAAATTAGAAAAAAATTAGAAAAACTCTCAAAAATTAGGCTAATATATTTGGCATGATATTTGCTTCATTATAAAAGCAAAGGAATTAAATAAAACATATAATTAAATGGAGGAAATTATGGCAGCAGCATTAGGTTTTTTAACTATTTTTATTTTATTAGCAGTAATAATGATGAAAAAATTATCTCCGCTAGTAGCTCTTATCAGTGTTCCAATTATAACAGCTATTATAGGTGGACATGGATTGAAAATTGGAAAGTTTATAAATGATGGGGTAAAATCTATTGCTCCTACAGGAACAATGTTTATTTTTGCAATTTTATTTTTTGGTATTTTAACAGATGCAGGAACATTTCAACCAATTATAGATAAAATATTAAAAGTAGTAGGAAAAGATCCTGTAAAAATAGCAGTAGGAACAGCGATTTTATCAATGATTGTACATTTAGATGGATCAGGAGCAGTAACTTTTTTAGTAACAGTTCCAGCAATGCTTCCATTATATGAAGCTCTTGGAATGAGAAAAACAACACTTGCAACAATTGTAGGATTAGGAGCTGGAGTAATGAATATACTTCCATGGGGAGGACCTACTTTAAGGGCAGCAACATCATTAAAAATCTCAGTTACAGAGTTATTTAATCCATTATTTATACCTGTTTTAGCTGGAATAATTTTTGTTTTATTTGTAGCTATAAAATTAGGTAGAGATGAAAAGAAAAGAATTGGAAGTATAGAGCACTTAAATATTAATACAGATAATCTAGGAGAAAAGAAAGAAAGTAGAAATTTTGGAATAAATATTATTACTATAATATTAGCAATAGGAGTTTTAATATCAGGTAAACTTCCACCAGCAGTGGTATTCATGATAGCATTTTGTATTTCAGTAGTAATAAATTATCCTTCAGTAAAAGAGCAAAAAGAGAGAGTAGATTCACATGCTAAGGCTGCTTTAATGATGGCTAGTATACTATTTGCAGCAGGAGCATTTATAGGAATAATGCAGGGTTCAGGAATGATAAAAGAGATGTCAACAGTAATGGTTGATATTATACCAAAATCGTTAGGACGTTCTATGGCTATTTTGGTAGGGGTTATTGGTATGCCAGCTAGTCTATTATTTGATCCAGATTCATTCTATTTTGGAATTTTACCAGTATTGGCAACAACAGCTCAAGAACTTGGTAGTTCTGCAATATCAGTTGCAAGAGCTGCAATTTTAGGACAGATGACAACTGGATTCCCAGTAAGTCCACTTACAGCTTCAACATTCTTGTTAATAGGACTTACAGGTGTTGAATTGGGAGAGCATCAAAAGAAAACTATACCATATGCTTTTTTAACAACAATAGTGATGTTAATTGTAGCTGTAATAACAGGAGTATTGTATAAATAAAGTTTGGATTTTAGGAGGTTAAAATGAAAAAAATAAGAATAGCTTCAGGAGCAGGATATGCTGGAGATAGAATAGAACCTGCTGTTGATTTAATGTTAAATGGGAATATAAACTATATTGTTTTTGAGTGCCTTGCAGAAAGAACAATAGCTATTGCACAACAGGAAAAATTAAAAGATCCAAATAAGGGATATAATGGATTACTTGAATATAGATTTGAAAAAATATTACCTATTTGTAAAGAAAAAAATATAAAAGTGATTACAAATATGGGAGCTGCTAATCCTTTAGGAGCAATAAAAAAGATAAAATCTATGGCAGAAGAGATGAATATAAAAGGATTGAAAATTGCAGCAGTCCTTGGAGATGATATTTCTGATAAATTAGATAGATATTTAGATTGTGAAGTTCTTGAATTAAAAACTCCTTTAAATACAATTAAAGATAAATTAGTTTCAGCAAATGTATATTTAGGAGTTGATGGAATAGTAGAAGCATTAAAAAATGGAGCTGATATAGTTGTAACAGGACGTTGTGCAGACCCAGCAATATTTATGGCACCATTAATTTATGAGTTTGGATGGGATGTAGAAAACTATGATCTCATAGGAAAAGGTATAATGATAGGACATCTTCTTGAATGTGGAGCTCAAGTTTGTGGTGGATATTTTGCTGTACCTGGATATAATGAGGTTGAAGATCTTTGGAATGTAGGTTTTCCTATTGCTGAGGTAAGTGAAAATGGAGATGTAGTTATTACTAAAACAGAAACTAGTGGTGGAGTTGTAAGTACTCATACATGTAAAGAACAGCTTATTTATGAAATTCATGATCCTAAAAATTATATGACACCTGATGGAGTAGCTAATTTTACAACTATCTCATTAAAAGAATTAGAAAAAAATAAAGTATTTTTAACAGGAGCAACAGGTAAGAAAAAACCAGCTACTTTAAAGGTAAGTATAGGTTATAAAGATTGTTTTATTGGAACAGGAGAGATCAGTTATGGTGGATCTACAGCTTATGAAAAAGCTAAATTAGCAGGTGAAGTAGTTAAAAAAAGATTGGATTTTACTGGAGTAAAATATGATGAATTAAAAGTAGATTTAATTGGAGTTAACTCTTTATATGGAAATAGTATAGGAAAAAAATTGTGTGATCCAGCTTTATTAGGAGAAGTTAGATTAAGAGTTGCAGGTAGAACTGTAAAAAGAGAAGATGCAGTGAAAATAGGAAATGAAGTAGAAACACTTTATACTAATGGACCTTCAGGTGGAGGAGGAGTAACAAAAAGTGCAAGTGAAGTTGTATCTATTTGTTCAATATTTATTCCAAGAGAAGATATAGAATTAGAAGTTATATATGAGGAGGTTTAAGATGAAACTTTTAGAAATAGCTCATTCAAGAACAGGAGATAAGGGAAATATTTCAAATATATCTTTAATAGTTTATGATGAAAAAGATTATGATCTAATTTGTGAAAAAGTAACAGCAGAAAAGGTAAAAGAATACTTTAAAGATATTGTAAAAGGGGAGGTAATTAGATATGAACTTCCTAATTTAGGAGCTTTAAACTTTGTAATGGATGAAGCACTAGGGGGAGGAGTAACAAGATCTTTAGCTTTAGATAAACATGGAAAAAGTTTGTCGTCAGCTCTTTTAGAGATGGAGATTTAAGAATAAATTATTTAAAGTCATTAAATAAAAATATTTTAGGACTTAAGAAGAAATTAAAATAAAATTAATTGAAATTTTAAAGTATGTATGATATAATTTAACATAAATTATATGAAACTAAATATTAAGTAACAATGGCGCCCACAAGAGACTCATTAGGCAGGTGAAAATACTGCTCATCTTGCAAGGGTGAAGTGTGTATGTAAGTTAAAGGTAACCCTTAGAGGTTACCTTTTTTATTATTAATTTTTTTAGGAGGAAGTTATGAGTAATTTAGACCACATTAAATACATCAAAAGATGTATTGAAATTGCAGATGAATCTGTAGCATCAGGAAACCATCCTTTTGGAGCTTTAATAGTTGACAAAGATGGAAATATTATTGTTGAATCAGGTAACATTGAAGTGACTGAAAAAGAGTGCACAGGACATGCAGAAACTACTGCTATGAGAAAAGCTGTAAAACTTTATTCAAGAGAGTTTTTATGGAATTGTACTCTTTATTCTACAGCTGAGCCTTGTTGTATGTGTACAGGAGCTATCTATTGGGGAAATGTAGGAAGAATTGTCTATGGAATAAGTGAAAAACAACTTTTAGCTTTAACAGGAGCTGATGAAGATAACCCAACTTTTGATATGCCTTGTAGAGAAATTTTAGCAAGAGGGCAAAAAAATATAGAGGTAATTGGACCAATTGCAGATGAAGAGTTAGCTAAAGAGATAGCAAGAGCTCATATAGGATATTGGAATAATAAATAATAATTAAGAGGGGAATGAATGATGGAGAAAAATAATTTTGTAAAATTCCTTGATGATAAATTTTTAATCTCTGAGAGAGGTGGAAGTATAAAAGGGGAATTTTTTGGGGGATTAACAACTTTTTTAACAATTTCTTATATTATTTTTGTAAATCCTGCTGTTCTTTCATTGACAGGAATGGATAAGGGAGCACTTGTAACAGTTACTTGTGTAGCAACTGCAATAGGATCATTTTTAGGGGGTATTCTAGGGAATGTACCTATTTCCCTAGCTCCTGGAGTTGGATTAAATGCCTTTTTCACATTTACTTTAGTAAAGGGAAATGGAATTCCTTGGCAAGATGCTTTAGGAGTAGTTTTCTTTTCAGGGGTATTTTATCTGATACTGGCAATTTGTGGAGTTAGAGAGAAGATAATTAACTCTATTCCTCAACAACTTTCAACAGCTGCAACAGTAGGAATAGGACTTTTTCTTTCGTTGATAGGATTAAAAAGTATGGGAGTTATAGAGGCTAATCCAGAAACTTTGGTAAAGATAGCACCTATAACATTACCAGTAGCTCTTTCTTTTGCAGGACTATTTTTAATGTATATTCTAGATATGAAAAAGGTTAGAGGTGGAGTTTTAATAAGTATAATAGTGATCTCTATTATAGGAATGTTTTTAGGAGAAGTGGATATTCCAGAGAAACTGTTATCATCACCACCAAGTATGACACCATTACTTTTTAAACTTAATGTTTTTGGAGTATTAAAAATTAGTCTTTTAGGATCTATCTTCTCATTTATGTTTATAGATCTATTTGATTCTTTAAGTGTACTGATGTTTACATACAAAGAGGTTCAATTTAGAGATGAGGAGGAGAGAAAAAAAGGATTAGGAAGAATGCTTTTAGCAGACTGCTCGTCAACTATAATAGGAGCTTTATTAGGAACAAGTACAGTTACAACTTATGGAGAATCAATAGCAGGAATAAAAGTTGGAGCTAAGACAGGGCTTGCTTCTATTTTCACAGGATTATTCTTCCTACTTGCTCTATTTATAGCTCCAATAGTTGAAGCTATTCCAGTATTTGCAGTATCACCTGCATTAGTAATTGTTGGGATATTTATGTTTAGAAATATCTCTCAATTAGATCTTTCAACTATGAAAGAATCAATACCAGCCTTTATGACAATTATATTTATGCCAATGACTCACAGTATAGCTATAGGACTTAGTATAGGATTTATCTCTTATATTATTATAAACGTAGCCTGTGCGGACTTTAAAAAGATCTCACTTACTATGTAGGTTATAGGAGCACTTTCAGTAGTAAATCTATTAATTTAATATACCTTGAGACAAGTAGGGAAATTAAACTTACTTGTCTTTTTTATTTGATATAAATTAAATCTCTCTAGAAAATAAAAAAATAATTTGTTATTATAATTATAGAATTTTAAATTCGATAAAATATTTTTTAAGGGAGAGAGAAAATATGGATATGACAAAAGAGCTTTTATTACAAACTGCTGATATGATTTGTGATAATACTTTTATCTTTAATCACAAATGGGATATGGAAGCTTGTAATATACCTGTAAAATTTGATGGAGAGATTCAATGGAATAAGATTCCTTTTGAAGATGAAGAATGGGCATTTATGCTAAATAGACATAAATATTGGACTTTTTTAGGTAAAGCTTATCTTTTAACAAAGGATGAAAAATATTTAACTACATTTATAAGACAGATGAACTCTTGGATAAATAGTGTTGAACTTACCAATCCAGAATTTAAAGATTGTGCTCGTACAATAGAGATGGGGCTTAGATGTATTAACTGGATAAAAACAATGGAGCTATTTGAAAGAGAGTATAAATTTGATGAAGATTTTAAAGAGAAAGTATATAACTCTTTAAAGGAACAATGTGATATTCTACTTGAGATCTATGATGATTTTAGAACTTTAAGCAACTGGGGAGTTCTTCAAAATTGTGGGCTTATTACTTTTGCTTTTTATTATGGAAAATTAGATACAGATTACTTTACAGTTCCATTAAAAAGATTGGAACATCAATGTAAAATTCAAATACTTCCAGATGGAGTTCATTGGGAGCAATCTCCTATGTATCAAAATGAAGTTTTAAATTGTCTTTTAGAAACAGCAGTACAATTTAAACAGCACAATATGGAGATCCCTCAATTTATTAGAGAAAATATAAGAAAAATAGGATTTTCAAACTTTGCTATGAAAAAACCAAATCATCACCAACCGATGCAAGGGGATAGTGATGATACAGATTTAAGAGATATAATTACAAGATGTGCAGCAGTTTTGGAAGATGAGGAGCTTAAATTTGGTGGATTTGAAGAGATAGATTTTGAATCAATTTGGGAGTTAGATCAAAGAAGTATAGAGAACTATCCAAAGTTGCAAGCTAAAAAACCAGAGTATACATCAGTAGCTTTACAAAATAGTGGTAATTTTTATCTACGTGACTCTTTTGATGAAAAGGGAAGTTATCTATGGTTTACTTGTGGATCAATAGGAAGTGGACATGGGCATGGAGATATGTTACATTTTGATCTGACTTATAAAGGAGAAGATTTTCTTATTGACTCAGGAAGATATACTTATGTAGAGGGAAATGAAACTAGAATAGAGTTAAAAAATAACTACTCACATAATACAATAATAATGGATAATCAACTATTTTCAAAATTTAATGGTTCTTGGGGAATAGGAAAAACACCTCTTCCATTAAACTCAATGTATAAATTTGATGATAAGTTTGATTATGTAGAGGGTGGACATTTAGGATATTTAGATCAACCTATTCCTGCTGTTTCAAATAGAAAGATATTCTATATTAAGCCTGATTTATGGGTAGTAGTAGATGAATTTTTAACAAGAGGAGAGCATAGTTACAAACAATTTTTTAACTTGGATTCAGATGTTAAAGCTGAGTTAGAAGATAACCATGTAATCTTGAAGAAAAAGAATACTCTTCATATGAAATGGAGTGACAGTGTAAAATTAAATAAAAAAGATATACAAATTTCAAAAGAGTATAATACACTACAAAAATCTACTAGAATAGAAAGTGAAACTTCATTTGTAGAAAATGCAGTCTTATTTACAGTAATATCACCAGAGAATTTAGAAGTTGAAAAAATTCAAGTTAGAAGAGGAAATTTAGATTTAGTTGGTGAAGATGAGGCTAAAGCTATTAGAGTAAAAATTTCAGAAGATAGAGAGATAATATTCTTTAACTCTACTAGAGAGGTAGCAGCTCAAAAGAAAACATATCTATTAGATGGAGTTTTATTCTATGGTAAAACAGGATTTATAGATATAAATAAAGGAAAAAAGGAGCTACATATTTTTAAATATTAGTAACTACTCACCTATTACATATAAAATCTATAAAAATCAAAATTTTATCCCAATATCAACTAAAGCCGTAATTCACTAGAGAATATTAGAAT
>UQQO01000009.1 GCA_900543175.1 uncultured Fusobacterium sp. | reverse complement strand
GGGAAGAGCTTCTTTCCTTGCTCTTGATACAATAAAAACTTTTACTAGAAAAGAGATGCCAAATTTTGACGGAGTTGTTGGAAGAGCTTCTGAACTTATAAATTTTGATAAGAGATATCAAAAAGTTGTGGATATGATTTTAGGAAATCTTCTTATTGTAAAAGATGTTGATACTGCAATAAATATTTCAAAGAAAAATCTTTTATATCTAAATTAACTCCAGTTTCTTCAGCCTTTTTATATATTTTACCTTTAAGAGTAGTTAATATTTCTAGATCATTCTCTTTAAGTTTAAAATTATTCCCTTCAACTAAAAGATTATAATCTAATTTATTTAGATCAATATCTCCAGTTAAAATTAAACTATCTTTCTCTTTATTTTCATCTTTAGCTATAAGTTTATCAATTGTAATCTTATTGTTTTTAGCTATAAAATCAAGAGCAAGGTTAGCTCCATATAGATTTATATCTATTACTCCACTACCCTTTTCAAGATTTTTCTTTGTTAAATTATACTCAATAGAGTATTTTCCATTTCTATAAAGCAAAAGTTTATTTATTTTTGAAAAATATATTCCTCTCACTTTTAAGATATTAGATATGAAATTAAATTTAAAATCCTCTTCTCCTGTATCAAAGTTAAAACTTCCTTGAATATCTGGAAGAAAATCATTTACTCCTTTTATATTATTTAGAGAAAAATCTATATTTCCTTCACTATTGATATAATCCAATTTTAAAGAGAGATCTTTTTTTATTCCTGTATCTTTTATTCCTAAAATAGAATTTAATTTTTTTATATGTAATCCCTCTTTATCGTAGATAAAATTACCTTTTAAATTTTCTATTTCAAGATTCTCTACAAAAGATTTTTTTATAATATAATCAATTGTTACTGAAAAACCATTGTCTTTATTCAGATTCATATTAAATTTAACATCATCTATAAAAATTTTTTCTAGTGGTAGATTTTTATCCTTTAATAGTGAATATTTTTTTAATTCATCATATGAAATATCTCTAGCTGAAAAATTAATATTTAATTCTCCATTTTCATCAAATACAAGTAAAAACTTATCCTTAGTTTTAAAGATTTCATAATTAGCTTTTACCTCTATTCTCTTACCTAAAAAATCAACTGTTCCATCTAAAACTTTTACATCAGCATCTAAATCTTTATATCTTACTGTTACATCTTTAAAATCTGCTCCACCAAACATCCCCTTTGGAGAGATAGATAGATCTAAATTGAGCTTTCCACCATTAAAATCTACCTCTTCTCCATCATAGGCATATTGTAAAAGATCATCTCTCACATTGATATTTTTTAAGATTATTGCCATATCATAAGGTTGTTCACTTGTATTTAGTTTATAAGTGTAAATCTGCCCCTCATTGCTACCAGTAAACTCCATATCAATTCCAGTTTCTTTACTAAAAGTTAGATATCCATTTGTATTATAAGCTGTTTCCTTTATCGGATTTCTATATGAAAGATCTGTAAAATTTGTTGTAGCATTTATAGCAGTTATTTTATCTATTGGCACTGCAATTCCTGATTTATATACTTCCTCTTTTTTTACTTCAACTTTCTCTGTTTCAACTTTATTTTTCTCTTCTTTAGTTCCACCTGTAAAAGCTGCAACTATATTTATATCACCATTTTTTTCTCTAGTTATATTGGCAATTCCGTCATAAATTATTATCTCCTCTATTCTAAGATCTTCTAAAGATTTTTTAGAATAAAGTATATCTACCTTTGGTGCATCTATAATTATCTCTTTTTTATTGATAATTTTCAGATCTTTTACCTCTATTTTATTCTCTTTAAACTCTATTGAAGAACTTGATATTGTTGCTCCTAAAACCATTTGAACAATAACTTCTATTGTTTTAGGAAGATGATAAACCACAGCCCAATATCCCCCAATAAAAACAAAAAGAGTTGTTAACATTGTTATTACTTTTTTCTTGTTCTTTTGATAAAACTCTTTCATCTTATCCTCCTACAATTATAGAGGTCTTTTTAAAGGTATTCCTGCTCTTCTTGGGTATTTTTTCTCATTTGATTCATATTTCTTAATTCTAATAACTACCCTAGGATCATTACAATATGGAAGGTTTAAGTCATAGATATTTTCTATTCTACCTTTTAAAATATTCAGAGCATTTGTTGCCTCTTGCTCCTCTCCTGTTCCTTCCATCTTTTGAGAAAGAAATTCACCATCTATTTTTAAGAAAGGAAGTATGTACTCTAAAATTGTACTAAGTTTTGAAACTCCTCTACACAATCCTAAATCGTAGCTCTCTCTATTCTCATCAGTTATGTAATCTTCTGCTCTTGAAGTAACAACATTTACATTTTCCAGATTTAATTCTTCTTTTACTAATTGAAGAAACTTAGTTTTCTTTCCTATTGAATCCATTAAAGTAAACTCTATCTCTGGATTGAAAATAGCTAAAACCATCCCTGGAAATCCAGCTCCTGTTCCTATATCTATAGCTTTTTCAGTTCCCTCTTTGATCAGATTTTGAAGTAAAAGAGAATCTAAAAAGTGTTTCTCTATTATTCCCTTCTCATCTCTTATTGCTGTTAAGTTAGTATGAGAATTATACTCAACTAACAGATTTAGATACTTTATCAAGTTATCTACTTTTTCCTCTGTATATTCTAAACCTATTTTTTTTATTCCTTCTAAAAGGTATTCTCTCATATTAGTTACCCCTTGTCTTTAAGTATATTAAAAGTACTTGTATATCTGCTGGAGATACTCCAGAGATTCTTGATGCTTGCCCTATATTGTATGGTCTTACACTCTTTAATTTATCCTTTGCTTCCTTTGGAATGTTTTCCATTGAATCGTAGTCAATATCAGCAGGTATCTTTTTATTTTCAAGTCCTTTATGTTTTTCTATCATCTTCATAGATCTCTCAATATATCCTGAGTATTTAACTTGAACCTCTACTTGATACTCTGTATCCTTTGGACACTCTTCTCCTAAATCAAGCCCTGCTCCTTCAGCTATATATTTTATATCACTATATTTTACCTCTGGTCTTCTTAAAAGCTCAAAATATGTACATCCATCTTTTAATTCTGCCTCATTATATTTTCTCAATACCTCATTTACTCTTGGGTTACTTGGTCCAACATAATTTTTTTCTAAAATATCTTTTATTCTCTCTACATCTTGCTCTTTTTTTACAACTCTTTTATACTCTTCCTCTGGAAGTAATCCTATCTCATATCCTATTTTAGAAAGTCTTAAATCTGCATTATCCTCTCTTAAAAGAAGTCTATACTCACTTCTAGCTGTAAACATTCTATATGGCTCATTTGTCCCCTTAGAAACTAAATCATCTATCAATGTTCCAATATATGAATCTGCTCTGTCTAAGATTACAGGTTCTTTTCCTTGCATTTTTCTAACAGCATTGATTCCTGCTATAAGCCCTTGTGCTCCTGCCTCTTCATATCCAGATGTTCCATTTATCTGTCCAGCAAGGAACAAGTTTTCTACTGTTTTACTTTCTAAGCTATATTTTATCTCTTGAGGTGGAATATAATCATACTCTATAGCATAAGCATATCTCATAATATGAGCATTTTCCAATCCCTCTATATTTTTTATCATTCCATCTTGTACATCTGTTGGTAGTGAAGATGATAACCCACCTAAATAGATCTCATTTGTATCATACCCCTCTCTTTCAAGGAAAAGATGGTGTTGATTTTTATCTGTGTATCTAAATACTTTATCCTCTATTGAAGGACAATATCTTGGTCCTGTTCCATGAATTGTTCCATTAAATAGAGGTGATCTATCTTTATTGCTCTTTATAATATTGTGAACTGTTTCATTTGTATGAGTTATATAACAAGAAATTTGTTTTCTTCCTATCAACTCTTCATCTGGTGTTCTAGTAGAGAATTTTAGTATCTCATCATATTCTCCTGGTTGCTCTTCAACTTTTGAAAAATCTATACTTCTTGCATCTATTCTCGAAGGTGTTCCAGTTTTAAATCTAGCAAGTTTTAATCCAGCTTTTTCCAATGATAGTGGTAGATCATCTGAAGAAAGTTCTCCCATTCTTCCTCCGCTAAAATGTTTATCTCCAATATGAATAAGCCCTCTCATAAATGTTCCTGTGGCTATAATTACATATTTAGCTCTATACTCTACACCCTCTCTTGTTTTAACTCCTATTACTTTTCCATCTTCAACTACTATATCAGTAACCATTCCTTGAATAGAGCATAGATTCTCACAATTTTCAATTGTTTTTTTCATCTCTTTACTATATCTTACTTTATCTGCTTGAGCTCTTAATGCTCTAACTGCTGGTCCTTTTTTAGTATTAAGCACTCTTATTTGAATAAAAGTCTTATCTATATTTCTTCCCATCTCTCCACCTAGTGCATCTATTTCTCTAACTAAGTGTGATTTTGCTGGTCCTCCTAAAGATGGGTTACAAGACATGACTCCTATATTATCAAGAGTTATTGTAAAAATAGCTGTTTTAGCCCCCATTCTTGCTGCTGCTAAAGCGGCTTCACAACCTGCATGACCTGCCCCTACTACAATAACATCATAATTTTGCATTTTTTCCTCCTAAAAATCTATAAATTAATTACTTTAAATTTTCTAAATAATCAGCTGTTTTAGTATCTGTAATTACCAAAAGAATATCCCCTTTTTCAATCAAACTCTCTGCTGATGGGTTAGGTGTCAAAGGTTGATTTTCTTTTTTGATTCCAACAATATTTACATTGTATTTCTTTCTAATATCCAATTGTATCAAAGTTTTTCCCCAGAATACTGATGGTGCTTTTACCTCTAACAGTAGAAACTCTGAAGAGAATCTCAGATGTTCTATCATATTAGGCTCCATAGCAAGTTGAGCAACTCTTCTTCCCATATACTCTTCTGGATAGATTACCTTAGTAGCTCCTATCTTAGCTAAAACCTTTCCATGACTTTTACTATTTGCCTTAGCAATAATCTTTTCTATTCCTAGCTCTTTTAGATTAAGAGTTATCATAATACTAGCCTCAACATCTCCAGTACAAACAAAGGCAACATCATAGTTGCTAACTCCTAATTCCTTTAAGCTTTTCATATCTGTTGCATCAACAATTACTGCATTATCAACTATATTTCCATTTATAGCCTCTTGTATCAATTCTTCATCTACATCAATAGCCAATACTTCCTCATTAGATTCATATAAAGTTTGGGCTATACTTGTTCCAAATCTCCCAAGTCCTACTACTAAATACTCTCTCATTTTTCCTCCAAATCTTATCCTACTAGAATATTCTCTTTAGGATATTTTATCAATGCTTTTTTCTTATCTTCACCTATAGCTAGTGCAAATGTTAAAGGTCCCAATCTTCCTACAAACATTGTTACTATAATCAATAGCTTAGATATAGAAGATAGTTCTGGTGTTATTCCTAAAGTCAATCCTACTGTTCCAAAGGCTGAAATAACTTCAAAAATAATCTCTTCAACAGGAAAATCCTCAATTATTAATAGTAAAGTTATTATTACACTGACATAAGTCAATGCTAAAACTAAGATTGCTAAAGCTCTATTCATTACTTCCCAATCTAATCTTCTATTAAAAATCTCAATGCTCTCTCTCTTTTTTACTATTCCTATTACATAAAACAGAATTATTCCAAAAGTTGTAGTTTTAATTCCTCCTCCTGTCGATCCTGGAGAAGCTCCAATAAACATAAGAATACAGCAGATAAAAATAGTTGCTGCTCTCAAATCTTTTAATGGTATTGTATTAAATCCTGCTGTTCTTAAAGTTACACTTTGGAAATATGAAGCTAAAATCTTTTGAAAGAAATTTAGATCCCCTAAAGTTGTTGGATTTGAATACTCTAAAATAAAAAATACAATCATCCCTCCAAAAGTAAGAATCATAGATATTATAATTGCAACTTTTGAAGTAAGATTAAATCTATCTACTCCTTTTCTTATAACCATTATTACTGAACTAATAACTGCAAATCCTATTCCTCCAAGAGTTATAAGATAAGCTATTGTTAAATTAATAACAGGGTTAGCTTTATATGCCTCTAAGTTTGTTGAAAAAAGAGCAAATCCAGCATTACAAAAGGCTGAAACTGAGTGAAATACTCCAAAGAATAAAGCTTTATTCAAAGGCATCTCCTTAGAAAATTCCCAAGCTAAAATCAATGCTCCTATACTTTCAATTACAAAAACTGTTAAAAGAAGTTTTCTTATAAAATTAGATATCTCTCCACTGCTATCTGCATTTCTTTCCTCTTTTAACAACTCTCTTTCATGAAAAGTCATTCTTTTTCCCATTACCATAAAGATAATTGAAGAAAAGGTCATTACTCCTAATCCACCAAGTTGGATAAAAAATAGTATTATCAAATCTCCTATTGGATTAAAAACTTTACTTACATCTACTACTGTCAATCCTGTAACACAAATTGCAGAAACTATTGTAAACATAGATTCTAGAAAATCTAAACTTTCACCTTCATTTAGAGAAAAGGGCATCATTAATAATAGTGTTCCAATTATAATAGCCAATAGGAACCCTATTATCAATTTTCTTGAAGGAGATAGTTTGTTAAAATATTCTAAACTCATTTTTTTGTTTCTCCTTTTTTCTAACTTTATATATTTTTTACCTTATTAATTATACATTATTTTATCTTCCCTTTCAATCTAAAAAGTTCTTTCCAGTTACTTATCCGAAAAGAAGAGATAAAAAAATTGATTATTAAGAATAAATTATTTTATCCCCAATAATCAATTAGAAATTCTGTTAATCTTTTAATAAAAAATCGCTTTTCCCACCAGTTTTACTTATAAGCTTTATATCTCCTATAACCATATGTTTATCTATTGCCTTACACATATCATATATTGTTAAAGCTGCTACACTAACTGCTGTTAGAGCTTCCATTTCAACTCCTGTTTTTCCAGTTGTTTTAACTGTTGCCTCTATCCAAACTCTATCACTATCTATCTCAAAGTTTATATCTGCCCCTGTCAATAGAATATTGTGACACATAGGTATCAGATCCCAAGTTTTTTTAGCTCCACATATTCCCCCAACTTGAGCAACTGAAAGTACATCTCCCTTTTTTAATTTTCTCTCTTTTATAGCTTCAATAGTAGTCTCTGCCATCTTTATATATCCTCTAGCAGTAGCTTTTCTTTGAGTTTCATTTTTTTCACTTACATCTACCATTCTAGCCATTCCATTTTCATTAAAATGTGTAAAATCCATTTTTATTTTTTCTCCCCTTTATTTTTCATTTTTTCAACATTTATCTTATTTCTAGGATCTAAAACTTTAAATCCATGTTTTAAGAATATCTCTCTTGAATTGCCATTCCCTAAAAACTTATAAAAACTCTTTATCTCCTCACTCTCTTTTCCACTTAATATTCCACAACTATATATTATTGGTGAATGAAGTTCATTAGGAATTTCATAAACTATTTGAGCATTTTTCATAACCTTACTCTCTGTTTTATAGATAAAAGCATAATCTACCTCATATAAATCCACATACTGCATTGCACTTCTTACATCTCTAGCTAATACTATATCTGGTTTTATCTCTTCAAATAGCTGTGAATTTTTTAAAATCTCTATTGAATAAACTCCAGCAGGAGAATATTCAGGATCCCCTATTGCCACTCTATATCCTTTTATCTCTTCTAACTTATCGATTTTTTTTCTTCCTGCTACAATCATATTGTTTTCTAAAATCTCTTTACTCTCTGTGATTACCTTAGCTTTTTCTAACTCCTCCATATCATCTTTAGAGGCCAAGATAATTAAATCTAAATTTGTTCCTTTAGAAGCTTGTTTCCTTAAAAGTTTAGAAGCATCAAATTCAATATTAACTATAATATTTTTATTTGATTGTTGAAACTGTTCTACTATTTGATTAAGAGAGTCTTTTAAACTTATCTCTGCTCCTACAGTAATAACTTTTTTATCCTCTTTTGCACAACCTAAAAAGAAAACAAACAATATATTTATAATCAAAATAAAGATTGATTTTTTCTTCATTTTTCCACCTCAATTTCTCCTATTATCTGAAACAATTTTAACAAATTTTAGATAATATATCAAGCAATCTCACTTGAACTTTTCTATCTTATGCTTTAAAATTCATATATAAATAAAAATTAAAAGGACGTGATAATATGTTTAGAGCTGCTATTGTTTGCATGAGCGATAAAGGATATAGAGGTAAGAGAGAGGATATTTCCTCTAATGTTATTGAAGAAATTTTATTAGAAAACAATTATACTATTAATGAAAAAATTATAATTCCTGATGAGTACTCTTTAATAAAGGATACATTAAAAAATATCTGTGATAGCAATCTTGCTGATCTAGTAATCACTACTGGGGGAACTGGTTTTTCTAAAAGGGATGTAACTCCTGAAGCTACATTAGAAGTTTGTGAGAAAGTTGTTCCTGGAATCCCTGAAGCTATTAGAGCTTACTCAATGACTATTACAAAGAGAGCTATGCTTTCAAGAGCTGCTGCTGGTATTAGAAAGGACACTCTTATAATCAATCTTCCTGGAAGCCCTAAAGCTGTAAGAGAATCTTTAGAGTATATTATCTCTACCCTTAACCATGGACTTGAAATTTTAGTTGGTTCTGCCACTGATTGTGCTAGAAAATAATCAAACTATGATTTATTTTTCTTCTCCTAATATCAGCTAAAATGGAATTTGGAGAAGAATATTAGAGAGAGTTACGAAATCTGACGCTAAAAATTCCGACGTGTTTGAGACGAAGTCGAGTTTCGGAATTTTAGTCAGATGAGTTTTACTCTCTCTTTATTCTTTGACATGGAATTTAGCTGATATTTAAAATATAAGTTTTGATAACTTAGCTTGGCTAATACTCACAAATAACAAAGGTACTTTGTCAAAACCTAGCGATGTGCTAGATAACTGAGCTTAGCTAGATAAATTATAGTTTATATTAAAAAAGGTTACTTCTCTAATTAAATTAGAAAGGTAACCTCTTATTTTTATCTATTAGTTACTAATTGAATAAATGTATAGAATAATTTCAAACCATAAAATACAATTACTGCTCCACACACAATATTTATTCCACGTAGTATCTTATCTGTAAATTTACTACTAAAAACCGAAATAAATGTTGTTATTCCTGTAAACCATAAACATGATGCAGATGTAACCCCAGCAATAAACTTTAACCCTTCCTCTTTAGGAAGAGATGCTCTAAATGCTCCTAACATCATACTTCCATCAATTATAGCTTGAGGATTAAACCAAGTTACAACACAGGCAGTAGTTATTACTTTTAATATAGGGACATTAACATCTGTTGAGCTATCCATACTCCCTTTAGATCTTAAAAGTCCTATTCCAATCCAGATAACTATAATACTTCCCACTAATAGTATTGCCAATTCTAACAACTTTGATTTTTCCATTATTGTTCCTACCCCAAAGAAACAAGCTAAAGCTAAAGTTACATCAAAAAAGATAACTATTAGTGCTGTTAGATATGCTCTACTTCTCTTTTGAGTTAGAGCTGTGTTAATTACAAAAAGATTTTGTAGCCCTATCGGAGCAACATAAGCTAGCCCCATAGTGATTCCCTGTAAAAAATATTTCATATTCCATACCCCTTAATTTTATATATTTTTATTTTTTAGTTTTAATACATATCTTTTGTAACTTCTAGTGATGCTATTCCATTAAGTTCTAGTCCTGCAAAACAATCTTCAGGATTTTTTGCACATTTTACCTTATAGTAAGCTGCTTCAGCTATCATAGCTGCATTATCTGTACATAGTTTCATAGATGGATAATAAACACCTATTCCTAGCTTTTTAGCCTCTTCTGTTAGTTGACTTCTCAACAATGAGTTAGCTGCAACCCCTCCAGCTAAAATAATAGTCTTAACATTTTTGTCCTTAGCTGCTTTCAATGTTTTCTTACATAAAATATCCACAACTTTTCCTAAGAATGAAGCTGCTAAGTCCTCTTGTTTAAAATCTTCACCTTTCATCTTCATCTTATTTACAAAGTTTATTACAGCAGTTTTAATTCCTGAAAAGCTAAAGTCGTACTCTCCAACTTTAGGTTCTGGAATTTGAAGAAAATTTCTATCTCCTTCATAGTACATTCTATCTATTACAGGACCTCCAGGATATCCAATTCCCAATACTCTTGCAACTTTATCACAGCTTTCTCCAACTGCATCATCTAAAGTTCCACCTAAATTTACAAATTTATGATCTTCTCCCATAAATACAATATTAGTATGCCCTCCTGAAACTACTAATGCTATACATGGAAGTTTTATATCATGCTCTAAAAAGTTAGCATATATATGTCCTTTAATATGATGTACTGGAATTATTGGTATATTATGAGCATATGATAATCCTTTTGCAAAAGAAACCCCAACTAACAATGCTCCTATAAGTCCTGGTGCATATGTTACTGCAATATAATCTACATCATCTAATGTTATTTGAGCTTCTGCTAATGCTTCATCTAAAATAGCTGCAATATTTTTAATATGTTGTCTTGAAGCAATTTCTGGAACTACTCCTCCATACTCTTTATGAATTGCTATTTGAGATGAAATTTTATTTGATAATATCTCTTTACCATCTTTTAAGACAGCTATGGAAGTTTCATCACACGAACTTTCAATTCCTAAAATAATCATAAATTTCCTCCTTTTTTCTTGTTACATTCTCTTGAGTATTATATCATTTTTTAAGGAAAAAATCTGTTTTTTCTAATTAACTTTTAAATTATATCTTGCAAATATAGACTTAGCATTTTCAGTTCTCTCTTTTGAAAGCTCTTCTACCCCTTCAAGAGCATATTTCATTCCTAATTCTTTGTATTTAAACTCTCCCAATCTATGATAAGGTAATATCTCTACTCTTTCAACATTATCTAAAGTAGATACATATTGAGCAAGTTTATCTAAAAGCTCATCATTATCTGTAATATTTGGTACTACTACATGTCTAATCCAAACCTTTTTCCCAATCTCTTTTAGATATTTAGCAAACTCAAGGGTATTTTTTAATTCTACTCTTGTTAATTCCTTATATACCTTTTCATCAATAGCTTTTATATCCAATAAAACAAGATCTGTATATTCTAAAACCTCTTTAACTTTATCATTAAAAATATATCCTGAAGTATCAATAGCAGTATGTATTCCCTCTTCCTTGCACAATTTAAAAAGTTCTAAAATAAATTCAGCTTGAAGAAGAGGCTCTCCTCCTGTTACAGTAACTCCTCCTTTTTTTCCAAAATACCCCTTATATTTTTTTATTTTCTCAAAAGTTGCCTTAGCAGATTCTCTTATCTTTCCACCAGTTAAATTCCAAGTATCTGGGTTGTGACAAAATTTACATCTCAAAGGACACCCTTGTAAAAAAAGAACAAATCTTATCCCTGGTCCGTCAACAGTTCCAAAACTCTCATAAGAGTGTATATTACCAATAATATTTTTATTTTCCATATTTCACCCTCCATTAAATTTCAAAAAGGGGCATATAGTTGCCCCTTTTGATAATTTGCTATTTTATTACATTCTACTATTAATTGTTCTTGAAAGAACATCTAGTTGTTGCTCTCTAGTTAATCTTACAAAGTTTACTGCATATCCAGAAACTCTAATAGTTAATTGTGGATATTTTTCAGGATTTTCCATTGCATCTTCAAGTAGCTCTCTATTAAATACATTGACATTTAGATGTTGTCCCCCTTGTGGAGTGAAATATCCATCCATCATAGAAACAAGATTTTCTATTCTGTCTTCAGCTGTTTTTCCTAGTGCATTTGGAGCTATTGCAAATGTATAAGATATTCCATCATTTGCATGGTGGAATGGAAGTTTAGCTACTGATGCTAGAGATGCTATTGCTCCTCTTGTATCTCTTCCATTCATTGGGTTAGCTCCTGGAGAGAATGGAGCTCCTGCTCTTCTTCCATCAGGAGTGTTTCCTGTTTTCTTACCATATACAACATTTGATGTTATTGTAAGAATTGATTGAGTAGCTCTTGAATGTCTATATGTTTCATGTGTTCTTAGGTAGTTCATGAATTTCTCTGTTACCATTACAGCAATGTCATCTGTAGAATCTTCATTATTTCCAAATGAAACATATTCTCCTTCTCTTTCAAAATCAACAATAAGTCCACTTTCATTTCTTATAACTTTTACTTTGCTATCTCTTATAGCTGCTAGTGAGTCTGCTACTATTGAAAGTCCAGCTATTCCAGTTGCTTGAGTTCTTTCAATATCTAAATCATGAAGAGCCATTTCAAAAGCTTCATAAGCATATTTATCGTGCATATAGTGAATTATTTTTAGTGCATTTACATAAACTCCAGCTAACCACTTCATCATTTGCTCAAATTTTTCCATTACATCTTTAAACTCTAGGTAATCTCCTGTTACTGGAGCAAATTTTGGTGCAACTTGAACTCCACTCTTCTCATCTCTTCCACCATTTAAAGCATATAGTAGAGTTTTTGGTAAGTTTGCTCTAGCTCCAAAGAATTGCATTCCTTTTCCTATCTTCATAGGAGATACACAACAAGCGATTCCATAATCATCACCAAATTCTGGTCTCATTAGATCATCATTTTCATATTGAACTGCTGATGTATCAATAGATACCTTTGCACAGAAGTTTTTCCAGTTTTCTGGAGAGCTTACTGACCATAGAACTGTCATATTTGGTTCTGGTGCTGGTCCTAAATTATATAGAGTATGTAAATATCTAAATGATGTTTTCGTTACTAAAGTTCTTCCATCTACCCCTTGTCCTCCAAGAGATTCTGTTGTCCAAGTTGGATCTCCAGAGAATAGTGCATCATATTCAGGAGTTCTCAAGAATCTAACTATTCTTAATTTTATAATAAATTGATCAATTAGCTCTTGAGCTTCTTTCTCTGTAATAACTCCATTTTCTAGATCTCTTTGAATATAGATATCTAAGAAAGTAGATGTTCTTCCTAATGACATAGCTGCTCCATCTTGATCTTTTACAGCTGCTAAATATCCAAAATATAGATATTGTACTGCTTCTTTTGCATTTTCAGCTGGTCTTGAAAGATCAAATCCATAAGCTTGTCCCATTTTTACAAAACTTTTTAAAGCTTTAATTTGTTCAAAAATTTCTTCTCTTCTTCTGATAGTTTCATCATCCATCTCTGCAACTTCAAGAAGTTTCATCTGTTGTTGTTTATCTTCTATCAGTCTATCTACTCCATAAAGAGGTACTCTTCTATAATCTCCTATTATTCTTCCTCTTCCATAAGCATCTGGAAGTCCAGTAATGATACCAGATTTTCTACAAGCTTTCATTTCATCTGTATAAGCTGAGAATACTCCCTCATTGTGAGTTTTTCTATATTTTGTAAATATCTCTTCAGTTAAAGGATCAATCTCATATCCAAAAGCTTCTAAAGAGTTTTTTACCATTCTTAATCCACCTTTAGGGAAGATTCCTCTTTTTAAAGGTGCATCTGTTTGAAGTCCAACTATAACTTCTGCATCTTTATCAATATATCCTGGTCCATAAGCATCAATAGCTTGAGGAATTTTTGTTTCTGCATCATAAATTCCCTTTTCTCTTTCAACTTTGAACATCTCTGTAAGTTTGTTCCATACTTTTTTAGTATTTTCTGTTGCATCCTCTAAGAAAGAGTCATCTCCAGTATATGGAGTATAGTTACATTGAATAAAATCTCTTACATTGATCTCATTTTTCCAAAGTTCCCCTACAAAACCATTCCAATATTTCATTTTAACCTCCTGATAATATTTAATATTTAAAACTGATCTACCAGTTACTGACTACTAAAGCAATATTAGTTTACCATTCTTTACTAATTATGTCAATAATTATATTTTAACATTCAAATATTTTTAAAAACTTATTTATAGGTATAAAAAAAGCCGACAGACTAGGCTTATTGCCCAGACGGTCGGCATTAATTACATTATACTTCATGTGGTTTATTCCACTTCCGTCAGTCGTATAACTAATTAAAGAATATCATTTTATAAAATAAGTGTCAACTAAAATTTATTTTATCTTTTCAAAATTTTCTACTATTTTATCTCTAACAGTAGTAGCTAGCACCTTTTCTTCATCTTTAGAAAGATTTTTTACAAAGATAGGTTCATCTACTACAAGGGTTACTTTTTTCCCCCTTGCCATTTTCAATGTTCCTCTCGGTTGAATATCATATGTTCCTTTCAGTGTCAAGGGAACTATGATCCCATTAGTTTCAGTTGCTAATTTAAAACTACCTTTTTTAAAATTCAGTATTTTCCCAGTTAAACTTCTCTCCCCCTCTGGAAAAATAACTGTTGGATAACCTTCTTTTATAAGTTCAACTGCTTTTTTTATATCTTTTATCCCCTCTCTTGGATTTTCCCTATTTAAAAATACACAGTTACTTTTTTTCATCCAAGTTCCAAAAAAAGGCCATCTCTTCATCTCATGTTTAGCTACAAATCCAACATCCATATGAAGAGCTGTTACAATAGCAGGAATATCTAAATTGCTTTGATGGTTGCATACAAAAATAACTCCCTCTTTTTTATCCAAAGAGTCTATAGCTTCTCTATTCTTATATTTTATATCCAATTTTACATCTAAACTTTTTAAAATCTGTTCAGATAACCACTTTAATTTTTTTCTTGCATACTCTACTCCTGCTCTCTCTTCCATTGTTCTAATTTTAGGAAGATAAGCTATACTTATAAAAGAGAATAAAAAAAATCCTGTTAATGAAGCTAAAATTAAACCTAACATTTTTCCTCCACTACTACTCTAATTCTGAAATTGCTTTTTTTATATCCCTATATTGAAAACCTTTTCTCATAAGAGAAACTATTTTTTTATCCTTTTCCTTCTCTCCTAATCTTAACCACAATCTTTTTATCTCTTCTAGTTCATTCTCTGAATTATCATTTAATAAGTCCCTTATAATATCTGAAGAGAGTCCTTTCTGGAAAAGCATAAACTCCATTTTTTTTCTCCCATAATTGTGAGTTTTTATATAGCATCTTCCATATTCCATATCATCTAAATAACCTTTTTCTATAAATTCATCTATTATCTCTTCTACTATCTCTTTTTCACGATATTTTGTAATAAGTTTTGTTGTAAACTCTTTAATGGGATAATCCTTCTTGCTCAGTAGGAAATATCCCATACTTAAAACCCTTCTTCTTATAATTTGATAATACTCTTCCTCTGAGATCTCATTTCTCTTTTGAAGCTCATATTCTGCTATAGTCTGCTTGTTCAAGTCAATAAAAAATTCTTCATCAAAATATATTTTATTTCCTTTTAGACTATATCTC
This sequence comes from uncultured Fusobacterium sp., assembly GCA_900543175.1. GTDB lineage: Bacteria > Fusobacteriota > Fusobacteriia > Fusobacteriales > Fusobacteriaceae > Fusobacterium_A. The sequence continues at coordinate 16,863 of UQQO01000009.1, read as the reverse complement.
TTCATCAAAATCTAAAACTCCCTCTTTTACTTCCAATATCTCTTCTGTAGACTCTTCTTCCTTACCTTTATTTAAAATTTTTCTTACTTCCTCTTCAATCTTTTCTAATAACTCTGGTTCATTTTCAAGTCTAGCTTTTACATTTTCTTTTCCTTGTCCAAGTCTAATGTCTCCAAAACTAAACCAAGCTCCTGATTTAGATACTATATCATTATCTAAAGCCATATCCAAGATCTCTCCAACTCTTGAGATTCCTTTACCGTACATAATTTGGAAAGATGCCTCTTTAAATGGTGGAGCTATCTTATTTTTAGTTATTTTTACTAAAGTTTCATTTCCTATAACTTCATCACCTTGTTTTACTTGTCCAACTCTTTTTACTTCCATTCTAACAGATGCATAGAATTTCAGAGCTTTTCCTCCAGTAGTTGTTGTTTGAGGACCAAAACCAAATCCACCTATCTTATCTCTGATTTGGTTTATAAATATCATAGTTGTTTTTGATTTATTTAAAGTTGCTGTTAATTTTCTAAGAGCCTTTGACATAAGTCTAGCTTGAAGTCCCATCTGTTGATCTGACATCTCTCCATCTATCTCTGTCTTAGGTACAAGAGCTGCTACTGAGTCAACTACAATAAGATCTACTGCTCCAGATCTCACTAACATATCAGCTATCTCCATAGCTTGTTCCCCATAATCTGGTTGAGATATTAAAAGTTCATCTATATCAACACCTAAAGCTTTAGCATACACAGGGTCAAGAGCATGTTCAGCATCTATAAATGCAACTATTCCTCCCTCTTTTTGTGCCTCTGCTGCTATGTGAAGAGCTATCGTTGTTTTACCTGAACTCTCTGCTCCATAGATCTCAACTATTCTTCCTCTAGGTACTCCTCCTTGTCCTAAAGCTGCATCAAGATTTATACTTCCAGTAGATATTACCTCTACATTCATATTTTGGTTATCTCCTAATTTCATTATAGATCCATCACCAAAATCTTTTCTTATCTGTTTCATTGCAAGTTCAAGTGCTTTTTCTTTCTCGTTTATCTCGTTTTTTTCTTTTGCTTTTGCCATTCTTCTACCACCCTCACTTTTATAATTTTATTTTTTTCTCTATCTCTTTTAAAATCATCTCACCTTTTATATTCTTCATACAATTAAAGTGATGTTTAGGGCAAACTTTATCTCCATGTAAACTGCAAGGAGCACAACTTTCACCACTATAAATTAATGTATCATTTTCTCCAAAGTCAAACATTCCTGGACTTGTAGGTCCAAATATAACAAAGGTTTTACATTTAACCCCTCTAGCTATATGAAATGGTCCTGAATCATTAGTGACTAAAAATTTAGCTCTACTTAGTAAAGCTCCACTCTCTTTAAGTGATAACTTTCCAGCTAAATTTATTGTGTGCCCACCACTGATCTCATTGATCTTATTACAAACTTCTATATCCTCTTTTCCACCTATGAGAACAGTTTCCTTTCCATATTTTTCAAAAATAAGTTTAGCTAGAGTTCCAAACCCTTCAGGAGTCCATTTTTTTGTATTTTTTGATGCTCCAGGAGCCATTACTGGCAGATCAACATATTCATTAAACTTTTCTTCCATGCCACTAGGAAAAGAAAAAGTTAGATCTTCCCCTTTATACTCCAATCCAAAATTTTTAAATGCACCAAAATAATTTTTTACAATAGTATCATCTACTTCATATTTTATCAATCTTAATTTAACTAAAAGTGTTTTCCACCAACTTCTTTTTCTATATCTATAACACTTAACTCCTAGATGTTTAGATATAACCTTTGATCTCAGCTTTGAGTGAAGATCAAAAACATAATCATAATTGTTAGATCTTAATTTTTCTGCAAAGATCTTCATATTCTTCAAGCCATCATTCTCTTTTTTATTAAAAAGAATTAGATTATCTATATATGGTAATCCCTCTATTGCAGCTTTAAATTTATCTAACACAAGAAAATCTATAGTTGCCTCTGGATACTTTTCCTTAAAAGCTTTTAATACAGGTGTAGTCAATATTATATCCCCTATTGAACTAAGCCTTATAACTAATATTTTCACTTCTTTTTTCTCCTAATACTTTTTATTTTAGCTAAAAAAGTTAAATAGTTTCTTAATCCCTTTGCTCCTTTATAATATATGCTCTCTTTATCATAATCTATCTCTTGAGGACAGCTCTCTTCTAAATACATAAACTCAAAGGCTCTTCCAAATCCTCCATATTTATTCCAAAGAAGTTTTGTATCAATAAGATATACCTTTTCTCCTTTTATAAGGAAATTATTCATATGTGAGTCTCCATGCAGATAACCTAAGCTATGTATCTTTCTTAACTCTGACATTATTAATTTTATATCTTTAAAGCTACTCTCTCTACCATCTATATATCCATAGATCAGATAGGAATCATATACTACTAAGCCTTTTTTCTTCTCCGCAGCTAAATATGGTTCTGCTCCATTAAGTCCTACTTCTCTAATCTTTTCTATATTTTTAAACTCTCTCTTACTTTCACTACCTCTAAAAATAGATAAAAATCTCTGCCATTTTCTACTATTTTTCTCTATTGGTCTTTTATAAATATATTTTTCCCCTTGAATTTCTATTAGTGCTACATAACTTCTCTGATCATCTTTTAAAACTTTTATCAATTTATATCTATTATTTTCAATTAAATCAAAAAATTCTAAACTTTTTTCATCATTAAAATATAAATATGTATTTCCTCTTATTACTTTTTTCATATCTATTCTCTTCCAATAGTTTTATAAATCTCATCTAAAATAAGTTCTGGCTTTATATCTACCATACATTTAAAATGTTTCTCTGGACACTTGTCTCCACCATGTAATGAGCATGGTCTACACTTTAACTCTTCCCTTTGGAAAACTACACTATTTTTTGACCAAGGAAAAAATCCTAACTCTTTTACAGTTGGACCAAATATAGCAAGAATTTTTACATTTTTCCATGCTGATGCTATATGGATTGGAGAAGAATCATTAGTTACTATTAACTCTGCTCTTCTTATTAATTCAGCTAATTCTAAAAGTGTTGTTTTCCCTCTAAAATCAACTATATTTCCTCCAGTTTCTATATTTAAGGCTCTCTCTTCATTTCCACCTACAACAGCTAAGATAATATCTTCTCTATTTTTTAGTTCTTTTAATACTTCGTTGAAATATTCTAAAGGCCATTTTTTAGTAAACCATTTACTTCCTGGAGCTATAACAACTATCTTTTTATCTCCATCCCCTTTTAACATCTCATCAACTTTTTCAATATCTTTAATATTTGGATATAATTCTATTTCATATCTTTTATCTGTATCTTTAGAGATAAAAGATAGAAGTTTTTCAACCTCATGCTTTTTCTTATCATACTCAATTTTCTCTGTATAAAGAAATGATAGATCTGCATTTTTATATCCCTTTCTCACTGGTGAGCCTGTAAGCCACGAAAGAATCGAGCTTCTCATATATCTATGTGGTGTTATAACTATATTAAAATTTTCATACTTCAATCTTTTTCCAAGTTGATATATTCCTAATATTCCCTTATGTTTTCCTCTCTTATCGTACTCAATAATCTCACTTATGTTTGGGTTATTTCTTAAAATTGCTGCTCCTGCTGGAGTTGTAACATAGGTAATATCACTATTTGGATATACATCTTTTATTTTTCTTAATAAAGGAGTTGATAAAACTATATCTCCTATAAATGCTGTATGTATAACTAATATCCTAATTTTTACCACCCTCTTCAAGCTTTAAAGCTCTTTCTAAAGCAAGTATCAAATCTAACTCCATATCTCTATCATAAGTATCAAAGTAAGGGTTTTTATAGTCTTCTTTTGGATTATCTTTATCTGGAACTAAATAATAAACTTTATCATCTCCTAAAACTCCCCATCTTGTAATGCTTTGAGTTTTCTTATTAGGATAGATAGCAACTATTCTCTTTTTCAATGCTCCTGCCATATGTGTTGGTCCTGTTGAAGCTCCTAAATATACATCACATCTATCTATAATAGCAGCTATATTTAAAAGATCTCCTCCATTGGCATATAGATATACTCCCATTGAGTTAGCCTCTTTTATTAGTTTTAATCCTCTCTCCTCATCAGATATGTGGCAAGTTATAATTACATTCACATCTCTATTTCTCTTCTTAAAATTCTTTATAAGTCTAGCATACTCTTCATCTTTAATATTTTTAGCAGATCCACCTATAAAAGGATTTATTACTATACTTTGTCCCTTTATGTTATTAGTTTTAAAGAACATTTCTACTGCTTGTCTATGCTTATCCTCTATATAGATTTTTGTCTCTAATTCATACTCTTTTTGAAATAGATTTGGATCTAATTGTTTGATTAAATCTAAATTATATTTTCCCTCATTTTTTTCTGATTTAGATCTCTTTTGCCAAACACCTTTATTGTAAGTGAAAAAAGATGATAATTTAGACAATGGACCTATCTTTATCTTAGCTTTACTCGCTCTTGCTAATTTTGCCACAAAAGAATCATTATACAGTGCTATAAATACATCTGCTTTAAAGTAAGCTATCTTATCTATCAACTCATTTTGTGAGTAGTCATCTATCTTAATTATCCTATCTACATATGGTAAATTTTTAACAATCTCATAGTTATATTTTCTTACTAATACTACTAATTCAGCTTGTGGATACATCTTTTTTACCATAAAAAAACTTGGAATAGAAAGTATCAAATCCCCTATTTTATCTGTTCTCGATACTATTATTCTTTTAATCTCCATTCTTTGCTCCCTTTTTATCATCTATATAACTTCCATTTCTATAGATCTCTCTCAATTTAAAATATTTTACCATTGAATATAACGAACTTGTTGAAGCTAATAGAAATCCTTCTACTCCATCTAAAAATCCCAATCTTATTATATACATTCTAATAAATTTATATAATGGGTTAAAAGCTATTTGAAATATACTAGCCTTTTTTCCTTTTTTATAATATTCTAATGCTCCTTCAGTTGTATATCTATTGAATTTACTAAAATAATCTTCTAAAGTCAAATAGCTATGATGATATATATCCTCTTTTATCTGATATACTTTTTCATCTGTTACAAAACTTTCATGTACTGTATTATCATTAAATTTCCCTGCTCCCTTTAAGAACAATCTTACAGCATATGAAGTTCCCCAACCACCATGTTTTATTTTTTTTCCAAAACATACTGATAATCTATTTATCTCATAAACTTTTTTACTTTCATCATTACTTTCTATTATCTCTTTTATCTTTTCTTTTAACTTTGGAGATAGCTCCTCATCAGCATCAACTGCCAATATCCACTTTCCACTACAATTATCTATTGCAACATTTCTCTGCTTTCCATAACCTAGCCATTTTTGGTTAATAAATTTAGCTTTATATTTATCTGCTATCTCTTTTGTTCTATCTGTTGATCCACTATCAACTATTACAATCTCATCACATATATCCTCTAAAGCTTTTAAAGTTCTATCTAAATTTTTCTCTTCATTAAAAGTCATTATTGCAGCTGATAGTTTCATCCAACTTCCTCCCTATTTTTCATCTCAATATTATAATTATATCAAAAATCATGGGATTTTCCTATATAAATAAATCCTTTAATTTTACAAAAAATAGAAAAAGATGAACCGGCCAAGTTCATCTTTTTCCATAAAAATATTTAGGGTTAGACTACAACATATGAATCTAAAAAGTGGGGTTTAAAAAAATTATTTGGAATATGGTGCCTAGAAAAGGATTCGAACCTTCGACCGTACGGGTATGAACCGTATGCTCTAGCCAACTGAGCTATCTAGGCATATGATTACTAATAGTACACTATTTTTTTTAGATTGTCAATATTTTTTTGCAATTACGTTAAAAAAAGACACACTATTTTAAGTGTGTCTTTTTACAGTACGTTAACTTCTAGTTTTTCTATTAGATAGCTTCGAATTCGTCTGTTCCAACAGAGCATAGAGGACATACCCAATCTTCTGGTAAATCTTCAAATGCTGTTCCTGCTGCTACTCCGTTATCTGGATCTCCGATTTCTGGATCATATACATATCCGCATACTTTACATTCATATTTTTTCATCTTAATTTTCCTCCTGTTTTGGTATAAAATTTATTTTTAATTTGCTATTTTGCTAAAAAATCATCTTTTCCTGCAGAACATAGTGGACATACCCAATCTTCTGGTAAATCTTCAAACGCTGTTCCTGCTGCTATTCCATTATCTGGATCTCCGATTTCTGGATCATATATATATCCACAAACTTCGCATTCATATTTTCTCATTGAAATTGCCTCCTATCTGTTTTTCCATAAACCATGGATATTACAATATTCTCTTGCTACAACATCTTTTCCTTTAGCAATTTCAAAGAAAGCTTCAGGTTCATCTCCAGGGTTTAAATATTTTCTATAAAGTTTATCTCCATCTATTATAAGTTCTATAAATTCAATATAGTGTGCTTCAAGCATTGGATGTTTTGCCTCTTTACCAACTTTTACTAAATAACCATTCTCTCTTTCTTCAACATAAGGAACATGTTTTTCAGTTGCTGCATCTTGAATTTTTGCCTCTAATACTTCAACTTCTGGTTTTGCTACTCCACACTCTTTACCAAGTGATACAACTTCCATTATCATTCCACACTCTTTACATTTTAAAAGATCATTTTTATTCATAAAAGCACCTCCATGTTATATTTGCTATACACTATTTATTCAAGCAATCTTGACAAATTCCTTTAAAATAAAGGTGTTGTTCCTTTATCTCAAAATTTTCAAGATTCTTTGTATCTAGCAATCTTTTATCTACATCTATATCGAAAATCTTTCCACACTTTTCACATTTAAAATGCCCATGGACATTCATTGTAGCATCATATCTTGTTTCATTTTCTTCTATTACTAAGATATTAGCTATTTTTTTCTCTATGAATAAATTTAATGTATTATAAACTGTTGTTTTAGATAAAGTAGGAATCTCTGTACATAGAGCTTTATATATCATATCCACTGTTGGATGATTTTTATTTTCTTGTAAATATTGAAATACTTTCATTCTTTGATATGAAGGCTTTATAGAATGTTCTTTTAAATATTCACCTATATCCATTATCTCTAAGCTCATTTTCAACCTCCTTGTTTCTAAATTCAAAATTGTAATGATTATATATTTAATAATATAATGAATTTTAAATTATGTCAAGTTAGTTTTTTGTTAATTATATAGTTTTTTTCATAAGATATCTATGTATACCTTCTCCATACTCATTTTCTTGATATTCTACTATTGAGTATCCAAAATGTTTATACATATTAATAGCAATTTCATTTTCAGGATCAACAGTAAGATATATTTCATTATATCCTTTATTTTTTAAATATTTTTCACTCTCTGCCATTATTCTATTGGCATTTCCTTGATTTCTATATTTTTTCAAAGTACAAATTCCATATAAAAAAACTTCTTTTCTATCAAAACATTGCATATATTCAATAATAGATATTATTTTATTATCTTCTTCCAATACAAAAACTTTTCCATATCTTAAAAGAGCTTTTAAAATCCAAAGATCAACTCCACCTTTTCCTCCAAAAGCTTCCTCTTCTAATTCAACTATTTCCTTTATCAATGGTAAATCTGCTCTGTTTAATTCTTTAAAATCCATTTTTTCCTCCAAAATATCAATCAATAATTTACTTCTGATAGATATAGTCCAAAGGGATCTGCAACCTTTTTTATATATTTTTTTTCTGGATTATTTAACATATCTATTAGATAGTTTTTATCTCTGTTACCAAAATAAATTTCTAAAGCTGTTCCTATCATTATTCTAATTTGAGACTTTAAAAAAGAGTTTCCTCTTATCTCAATAATTAATTTTTGATCTTCTTCAAAAAGCTCTATGCTATATATCTCTCTTATAGAAGTTTTACTTCCACAATCACTCGTTCTAAAATTATTAAAATCATGTACTCCTATTAAAGGTTTCATAATCTCAAAAAATCTATCTTTTTCTATTTTTTTATTTACATATGTTGTATATCTACTTTCAAAAGGATTTCTTTTCCAAGTCATAATATATCTATATGCTCTACTCTTAGGTAAAAATCTTGAATTAAATTCTAAATCTACCTCTTCTATATCTAACAACTCTATATCTAAAGGTAGCCCTCTATTTAAAGCATATCTCATTCTATCTAAAGGTATTGGTGAAGAGGTAAAGAAATTTGAAACTTGTATTAAAGCATGTACTCCTCTATCTGTTCTACCTGAAGATACCATATTTATCTCCTCTTTTAATAAGATATTTAGAAGTTTTTCTATCTCTCCTTGAACTGTTCTTTTTTCAGGTTGCCTTTGTGATCCATAAAACATACTTCCATCATATCTATACGTTATCTTTATATTTCTCATTTTTCCTCACATTCTCTATATATGAATATAAAAAAAAGAGATTCTATAGAATCTCTTGTTAGCTTATTGGTGCGAAGAGAGAGACTTGAACTCTCACGTCTGGGACACTAGATCCTAAGTCTAGCGCGTCTGCCAATTCCGCCATCCTCGCACGATGGTGCGTCATACAGGATTTGAACCTGTGGCAACACGATTAAAAGTCGTGTGCTCTACCAACTGAGCTAATGACGCATTATTAAATTTTATGGGGTGACTGACGAGGCTCGAACTCGCGACAACCAGTGCCACAAACTGGCGCTCTACCAACTGAACTACAGTCACCATATCTCTGTAACTTTAGATAGTGGCGTGTCTGAAGGGATTCGAACCCCTGACCCACGCCTTAGAAGGGCGTTGCTCTATCCAGCTGAGCTACAGACACACTCAGTAAAAGTCTTTTGGAGCGGGAAACGAGGTTCGAACTCGCGACATTCAGCTTGGAAGGCTGACGCTCTACCAACTGAGCTATTCCCGCATAATGGTCGGAATAGCAAGATTCGAACTTGCGGCCCTCTGCTCCCAAGGCAGATGCGCTACCGGACTGCGCTATATTCCGACGCCTTTTCTCTCAAGACAAGAATGATTATATCATTTATCCCACTTTGTGTCAACACTTTTTTTTATTTTTTTTAAAAAATTTTAAATTTTATTTTTTAACAATTCAAAATGTTCTTTATTTCTATATAAAATTGTGATTGTTTTTTAAAAAAATTAATATATAATATAATTATAAAGAAGGATTTTTATCTTTTTTTTAGAAAATACAACTAAAATCTTATTTTTTTAAATAAAATTTTAAAAGGAGGTTTCACTATGAACAATAAAAAAATAATATCTGGTCTTTTACTTGCTTTAACTCTTGCTGGTTGTACATCTTCACCTTTTCTTGATGAAACTGGATCTGTAAATAGCAAAACTAAAGGAACTGCTGGTGGAGCTGCTGCTGGAGCACTTCTTGGACAAATTATAGGTAAAGATACAAAAGGAACTCTTATAGGTGCTGGAATTGGTGCTTTAGCTGGTCTTGGTTGGGGAGCTTATAGAGATCGTCAAGAACAAGAATTAAGAGAACGTTTAAAAAATACTGAAGTAGAAGTTAACCAAAAAGGTGAAAATCTAAATCTTTCTCTTCCTGGTGGAGTAACTTTTGCTACTGACAGTGCTAAAATTGTTCCTAGTTTCTATGGACCATTAAACTCTATTGCAACTGTTTTAGTAAACTATCCTGAAACTAGAGTTATTGTAAATGGATATACTGATAATACAGGTTCTGATGAGTACAATCTAACTCTTTCTGAAAAAAGAGCTGCTAGTGTTAGAAATTACCTTATCCAACAAGGAGTTTCAAGCAGAAGAATATCTTCTATAGGATATGGAGAAGAATATCCTAGAGCTACTAACAGTACTGCAAGTGGAAGAGCTCAAAATAGAAGAGTTGAAATTGAAATATTACCTATGCAATAATAAAAAAAGTTCCAGCTATATGCTGGAATTTTTTATTTAGTGATAAAATTTTTTAAATGATTTTGTAAAAACTCCTCTCCATCATTAAATCCATGGTGATACTCTTTTAACAATTTCTCTTTTTTTCTTTCAAATCTGTCTATTAATAGAGGAGTTTTAGGAGCTATTACAAAGGCTTTTCCCTCTTTTTCTAGTTCTTTTATTCTCTCTTGATTTTCTAAATAAACCTCATGATGTCTTTTTAGAAGTTCTACCATAGCTGGATATTTTCTCATAATCAATGAACAAAAACCTTGCATTTTTAATGGTGGTTTAATAAAATTTCTATCTCTAGTTAAAACTACTATAAGCTTATCACATCCATCTTTTAGTGCTTCATCTACTGGAATAGGACTTGAAGTTCCACCATCAAAATACTCTCTTCCTTTATAGATAACAGCTTTTGATACCATAGGAATTGATGCTGAAGCTTTTAACACTGTGGCTCCATCTTTTAAAGAATCTTTTCCATAAAAAACTGGTTCCCCTGTAAGTGCATCAGTTACTCCAACTTTAAAATCACATGGATTTTTAAAAAAAGTTTCATAATCAAATGGATCTATTTTATTAGGAATCTCATTGTAGATAAAGTCCATTCCAAAAAGAGATCCTTGAGTTAAAAGATTATATAAACTCAAATATCTTCTATCATTGATATAATTAGTATTTATTCTCAATGATCTCCCTTTTTGTCTAGATATAAAAGAAACTCCATTGGAAGCTCCTGCTGAAACCCCTATAAGATAATCTGGCATAAAATTATTTTTTTCAAAGGCATCTAATACACCTACTGTATAGATACCTCTCATTCCTCCACCTTCTAAAACTAATCCTATTTTCATAAATATCACCTTTTATAAAAAACTGCACTTAAAATTAAGTGCAGTTAAAATTATTATTTTATTTTTGAGCATGCATCTTCTAATGCTTGGATAAATCCTTCTGAAGAGTATGTAGCTCCTGCTACTACATCAACATCTATACTTTGAGTATTTTTTACTTTTGTTGCAAGTTCATTTAATGCTGGTCCTGCTATAGCTTCAGTATCCCCATGAGTGTATTTTATATCAGAGATTCTTAATTCACCTTTACTATTTTTCTTAGCCATAATCTCTACTGTAATTTCACTGTCAAATCCATCTCCTACACCAGTATATAGTTTAGGTCCGTTAGCTTTTTCAACAAAAATACATGCTAACCCTACAATAATAAATCCAATTACACAATATTTTCTTATTTTTTCAATTTCCATCTTTTCACCCTCATCTTTTAAAATATCACTCATTATATTTTAAAGTAATTATCAAATTTTTTCAATAGTTTTTATTATTTTTTGTTATTTTGTGCTGTTTTATTCTTTTTCATATTTTTTTTAATATTTTTGTATTATTACTAATCAAAATTTTATTTGACTTTTACTACAAAATAAATTATATTAGTAGTATTAGCTACACTAATAAATTTTTTTAGTGAATCTATATTAAAAACATTAAGGAGAGTGTTTTATTATGTCAGAAGGAAATTCTAAACAAACTGGTGGTTTTTTGGGGAAAGTAGCAGTAGTTGCTAATAAGTTACCACATCCTGTTACTATCTTTATTATCTTTGCTATTATTATTGCAATTTTATCATTTATTCTGTCTAATATGGGAGTTTCTGTTGAAGTTGAAGCTATTAATCGTTCTACAAAACAGATAGAACTTCAAACTTACACTGTAAAAAATCTACTATGCCCAGAAGGAATTAGATGGATTTTTGAATCAGCAGTTAAAAATTTTATCTTATTTGAGCCTTTAGGAATAGTTTTATTCTTCTCTCTATTCTTTAACTTTCTAAATGAAGTGGGACTTTTCCCTAGTTTCTTAAAAAAAGCTATGAAAAAAATAAATGGAAAATATGTTTCTTACTTTATAGCTTTCCTTGGAGTAAACTCTTCATTTGCTGGAGATATTGGATATGTTCTTGTTATTCCGATTGCTGGAATTTTATATAAACAATTAAAAAGAAATCCTATTGCTGGTATCCTATTGGGATTTAGTTCAACTTCTGCAGGATTTGCTGCTTGTTTAGTTTCAATAGATGCTCTACTTGGAGGGCTTTCTACTGCTGCTATTAGCATTGTAGACCCTACTTATATAGTAACTCCTCTAGCTAACTCTATATTTATGTTCTTCTTTACTTTCTTTGTAACTTTTATTATTGCTTTTGTTAATGATAAATTTATTGAACCTAAATTAAATCTTTTCTTCAATGATACTATTGAAGATATAGAAAACTCTACTGAAGATGAAACAAATATTACTCCTGAAGAAAATAAAGGTTTAAAATATGCTGGAATTGGTTTTATAGTTTCTTTTGCTATAATTGGATTACTTTCTGTACCTTCTTGGGGACCTTTAAGAAATCCTGATACTGGAAAATTACTATTAGGTTGGAGTCCATTACTAGCAGCTATTGTTCCTGTTATCTGCTTTATTTTCTTTATCCCTGGACTTTTCTATGGAATAGGTGCTGGAAAAATTAAAAACGATAAAGATCTTATGAGTTTATTATTTAAAGCTTTAGATGGATTTGGAGCATTTATAGTACTTTGTTTCTTCTCTTCAATATTTATATCTTGGTTTGCTTATACTCAACTTGGTACAATAATTGCTGCTGAAGGTGGAAAATTTTTAGCTAGAATAGGTTTAAAAGGTATTCCTTTAGTTATTGCATTTATTTTCTTCTGTGCTTTTGCTAACTTATTTATAGGATCTATGACAAGTAAATATGTTCTTTTAGCTCCTATTTTCTTACCTATGTTGTACAAAATGGGAATCTCTCCTGAACTTGCTCAATTAGCTTATAGACTTGGAGATTCTTCTACAAATGTAATATCTCCTCTAATGAGTTATTTTGCTTTAATATTACTTTACTGTGGAAAATACAATAAAAGATTTGGTTTAGGAGATCTTATAACATATATGATTCCACATGCTATAACTATACTTGTTTCTAGTATAATTTTCTTTGTTATTTGGTTATCACTAAATTTACCTATAGGTTTTGGAACAACTAACTTCCTATAACCTATTTCCCTAAAAAGAAAAATCCCCCTTAGAGATAAGGGGGATTTTCTTAACTATATATTAAAACATCTTGGGGAAAGATTTTATACTGTTATGATAACAATAAATTGTGACTTTAGTGTGAACTTTCTAAGACATATTTTTCTTATATCATTTTCGCCAAAAAATAGAAAAAATCCCTTTTGGGGAAGAGGGATTTTTTCTTATTTTCTATATATTAAAACATCTTGGGGAAAGATTTATGATATTAATATAACAAACAATTGTGAAAATTTTGTGACTTTATTAGGAAAAATTTTATCTTTTTAAAAATTTTAATTTTGTTTCTTGAAAAACTATTGCTATAAAAATCAATAAACACCCTATTATCATCTGCTTTGTCATTCTCTCATCTAAATAATAAACTGCAAAAATTGAGCCAAAAGCTGATTGTAAAGTTAAAATCAATGCTGTACTTGTAGAAGAGATATATCTTTGAACAATATTCTGTATAGCAAATGGAATTATTGTGCTTATGATCACTAAATATCCTAAAGTCCATTTTATTTCAGGAAGCACTGTAAAATCATACCCCTCTTTTATACCAGTTAAAATTATAAATAAAACTGCTGTTGTTATAAATTGAATAATTGTAAGAAGTATAGGATCTGAATCTCCACTATATTTTTCAATAGCTATCATATGAGCTGCAAAGAAAAAAGAGCAACAACCTGCTACAAGATCCCAAAGATTAAATACAGCTCCCCTCTCCATTGTTAAAAAAGCAAGTCCAATAGTTGCTAAAATAGCTCCCACTATTGCATATCTATCTAACTTTGTTTTATTTATAACCCAAGATAAAAATGGAACTATCAATACATAAGCTCCTACTATAAAGGAAAATTTTGAAGCTGTTGTAAATCTAATGCTCACTATTAAGAAATAAAAGGCTAAGAACATAAATATTCCTATTATTATTCCTCTCTTTAGATCTACACTTTTTATTGTTTTAAATTTTTTTAAATACATCAAACTTAAAATCAATGCTGAAAACCCAAATCTAAACATCATAAGTGAAAAAGGTTGAACCACACTTAAAGTATCTTTTATCACTGCATAAGTTGTTCCCCAAACCAAAGCTACTACTGCTAAAATTATAGAAGCTACAACCTCTACTTTTCTATTTCTTTCCATATCCACACCTTATTTTTCTAATCCTTTTATATAAAGAAGAAATCCTGTTTCATCACAATTAAATTTTTCCTTTTTAAACATAGCTGACGATGATAGATTTTCCCTCTTTACAAGTCCTGTTATTGTATCTATACCATTTTCTTTAGCTCTCTCTTGAGCAAATTTTAATAGTTCCTGTCCTATCCCTTTATTTTGCCATTCTTTTCTCACAGCTATTAAATCTACCCAAACTCCATCATAATGCAAATTTGCCACATATAACAGCCCCAGATAGCCTATTGGAATATCTTTCTCATATTTCACATATAATTCATACTGCTTATTTTTCTCTAGCCGTTTACAAAGAGTTTCTGCACTACAATCAATATCTTTAAAAGATTCATTGTCAATAGTCATAACATCTCTTACCATCTCAATAGTTCCATCAAATTTTTTTATCATTTTATCACCCCTTAATCTCAGTATAGAATATTTTTCTTTATTTAGCAATAAACAAAAAAACTCCCCTACCTTATTAAAAGATAGAAGAGTTTTCATTAACTTTTTATTTTAATTATTTTTATTTTTCATTTTAAAGAAGAACAATACAGCAAACACCATAACTATTCCAGCTGGAAGTGCTAATAGTAAGCTTCTTGTATATCCTACTATTATATAAGATACAAATGAAATTCCTGCTACTGTCAAAGCATAAGGTAGTTGAGTATAAACATGGTTTACATGGTTACTTTGTGCCCCTGCTGATGCCATAATTGTTGTGTCAGAGATAGGTGAGCAGTGATCTCCACAAACAGCACCTGCCATACATGCTGAAATAGCTATAATCATCATTTCAGGATCACTTTCAAATACTGCAACAACAATAGGAATTAAGATTCCAAATGTTCCCCACGATGTTCCAGTTGCAAAGGCAAGTCCACAACCTACAATAAATATAATAGCTGGTAACATATTCATAAGTCCTGCTGCTGAACTTTGCATCATTCCTGCTACATATGGAGCAGCTCCTAAACTATCTGTCATAGCTTTCAATGTCCAAGCAAATGTTAAGATTATAATAGCTGGTACCATTGCTTTAAATCCTTCTGGAATACAGTTCATACAAGTTGTAAATGAAAGAACTTTTCTCACTGAATAAAAAGCTATTGTTATGATTAATGCAAATATACTTCCTAAAGCTAGCCCTACAGAAGCATCACTGTTAGAGAATGATTCTACAAAACTTGAACCACTGAAGAATCCACCACTATATATCATTCCAGTTACACAGCAAATAATTAATAATACAACTGGAATTACTAAATCATATACATTTCCCTTTGTATTTACTTGAGCTTCCTCATTTACAAATGAACGATCTGCTGTTGTAAATAGATCTCCATTTGCTGCATTTTCCTCATGTTTTTTCATTGGTCCATAATCTACTCCTAATATAACTAAGAAAACTAACATTGTTATAGTTAAAAGTGCATAGAAGTTATATGGAATTGCATTGATAAATACTGAGAATCCATCTTCTCCAGGAACAAATCCTGTTACTGCTGCTGCCCAAGATGAAATTGGAGCAATGATACACACTGGTGCTGCTGTTGAGTCAATTATATAAGCAAGTTTTGCACGTGATACATTGTGTTTATCTGTTACAGGACGCATTACACTTCCCACTGTTAAGCAGTTAAAATAGTCATCTACAAATATTAATACTCCTAATAGTATTGTAGCTAATTGTGCCCCTACACGTGATTTTATTCTTTTACTTGCCCATTGTCCGAATGCCCTTGATCCTCCAGCTGCATTCATAAGACAAACCATTCCACCAAGAATAACTAAAAATATCAATATCCCTACGTTATAAGAGTCTGCTAAAACTTTTACTAAACCACCTTGTAAAATATGTGTCATAGTAGTTTCAAATTGAAATCCTGAATAGAAAAGTCCTCCAACTACTATTCCAATAAACAATGAGCTATATACCTCTTTTGTAATCAATGCCAATACAATAGCCACTATCGGTGGTACTAAAGACCAAAAAGTTGAATATAGTGCTGGCTGATATGCTGCCTCTTCAGCAAATGCCCCAGTTGATAACATAAGGAATGCTCCTCCTAAAATTGATGCTGCTCTTAAAAATCTGTTTTTCATAAAAAATGCCCCCATTTTGTAAAATATTCTAGTAGTACAAATAAAAAAGCCACGAATTAATTCTTGAAGATACACAAAAATTAACTCATGGCAATTATATTTTCATAAGATAGAAAAACATTATAATTTACTATGATAGCTCTCCACATATTGTGACAGTCCAATACATATTATATATTGTCCCAGAATACTTACAGTTGTGTCTGTAAATAATCTTCGGCAACCTCTCCTTTCCTTAAAAACGATACACAAATCTTGTTTTCAAGTACTCTTAGATTATGCAACCTCTATCTTCGTACACTACTATTTGATTGTTGTCTTATTATATTACTTGTCAGCTAGCTTGTCAACTATTTTATGAAATTTATTTTCATTTTTTACACTATATAAAAACTTTATTATAAAAAAAGCTGAGTAACATTTTAAAAAAAATGTTTTACTCAGCTCTCTTTTTT
>UQQO01000008.1 GCA_900543175.1 uncultured Fusobacterium sp. | reverse complement strand
ATAGGGATTCTTTATTCACTGACATGGAGTCAAATTGATGTTAAAAAAGAAATAGAGATAACTAAAATTGACGAATAATCGTTAAATGCAAAGGTACTTTGTCAAAATCTAACGATGTGCTAGATAACTAAGCTTAGTCAGGTAAATATTTATTTAATGTAGAACTAGACACTTTACTCTATAAAAATTCCCATCACTTTTAAAATCTCAATAAGCACAATAAATGCAGGAATCATTAACACTGCCAATATAGAAGATGCCAATGAACAACTTGAAACTAACAATGGTTCCTTTCTAAAATTAATAGCATAGGTTGCTATCACTGTTGCTGCTGGAGTTGCCATCATTATTATAATTGTAGCTACTGCTATATAGGATATCCCATAACCAACAATAAATTTTAATCCAACAAAAATAGAAATTAATACTATTGGAATTATACCAACTTTTAAAATACTATATTTCCATGAAATCTTTGATTTTAATGTTTCATCTAATGGCACTCCTGCCAATGTAATTCCAATAGATAACCATGAAAGGGGAGCATTCAATGCTGCTAAATACTGCATAGGTTTAAAAAGCCAATAAGCTGTTTTATCAATACGTAAAATTCCATAATTTCTTACAATTCCATTTTCATTTATAGAGATTTGAGGAAGATATTTTTGAAATATCCAAACTCCTATTCCTAAAAAAGTTGCTACTATAACAGGATTGCTTATAATCTTTCCTATATTTTCCTTTTTTAACTTTACTTCTGATATAGTTATATAACCATATGTGTATAATAATGCTCTATAAGGCAGATTGAATACTGAAGCATACATAGCTCCTAAATCTCCATAAACAGCTTGTATTACTGGTATTCCAAATACAGTTGTAGAACCAAAAATAGTTATCATTCTTAAAACATCTTTTTTACTTTTACCATATTTTTTAAAGATAATACTGCTTATAAATATCAAAGCTAAATGAATAACTATGCTCCAAATCAATAAACTCATACTTTGGTTTAACTTTTCACTGTCCATATCCTGCATAAATGCATTATATGAAAGAGCTGGTATTGCTAAAAATAGAATAATCTTGCTTAAATTTTCTGCTGTTACTTCAGATAATATTTTCTTCTTAGTAAAAATAAATCCTATCAATATTATTATCAGCACTGATGAAATTGTTCCTATTATATTGTTGTTACTCAATATATTTTCTAATATTTTTCCTAAATTCATTTTAACCTCTTTTCTAAATTTAAAATAAGTTTATCTTAAATTACAAATAAATTCAAGAAAAAATTCAATCAAATAAAAAAAGAGCATACTGAGATATTATCCTTTCTGCTCTTTAAATAACTTTTAATTATTTAATTATTGAAGTTTCATTAAAACTCCAGCTATAACGAATAGTGATCCAAATAGGAATAACCATCCTTGTAATTTAATTTGGAATTTTGCCCAAATTCCCCATTCTAGTCTAGCAATACCTAGTATAGCCATAAGAATTCCTGATGTAGGAACGATTAAGTTTGTAAATCCATCTCCTAATTGGAAAGCTATTACAGCTACTTGTCTAGTTACTCCTACTAAGTCTGATAATGGAGCCATGATAGGCATTGTTAATGCAGCTTGTCCAGATCCTGATACAACAAAGAAGTTGAATACAGATTGGAATATATACATTACCCATGCACACATTGCTGCTGGCATTCCACTTAGTCCATTTGCAACCCAGTTAAGAACTGTATTAAGTACACTTGGAGTATCAGCATCTGCTCCTCCTAACACTAATACGATACCTTTAGCCATTCCAACTACAAGAGCTGCTCCAATTAGATCTTCAGCTCCTTTTCTGAATGATGTTGCAATATCATTTACTGTCATATTATTTAATTTAAATACTACTCCAACAATTCCTGCTGCAACTCCCATTATAACAAATTGAGTTGCTATTTCTGGTAAGAAGTAACCAAACTTAACTACCCCATAAATAATCCAAGCCATTCCTAAGAAAACTATTAAAAGTATTAATATATGTCCAAATTTAAATTCCATTTTTTCTTGATCGTTAGCTTTAAATTCTTCTCTATAGTATCTATCTGCTTCATAAGAAATAGAACTTGTTGGATCTGCTTTTACTTTTTTAGCATATCTTAATGTATATAAAATTCCAAATCCTGTAAAGAATGTCCACATCACTATTCTAAATCCTGCTGCTGATAATACTGGTATTCCTGCTACCCCTTGAGCTATGGCAACACTGAAAGGGTTCATCCAAGATGTTCCAAATCCTATTTGAGTTGAAACATAAGTAATTAAAATTCCTGTAATTCCATCATATCCCATTCCAATTACTATTGGTATCAGTACCATTGCAAATGGTATCGCCTCTTCTCCCATTCCAAATACTGCTCCTCCTAAAGAGAATACAAAGAATACAATTGGAAGTAAAAGCCATTCTGATCCCTTAGTCTTTTTAATCAAAGCATATAATCCCGATTCAACTGCTTTAGTTTTTAAAATAATACCAAATGATCCTCCTGTAATAAGAATAAATGCAATTACCCCTACTGCAGTTCCCCATTTATCTCCACTTACAATTCCTTCAAAAACATAGTTAGCTACTCCAACTTCTCCACCTGGTTCAAAGAATTTAATTCCTTTAACTAGAGGCTCTCCTTGTTCATCTAATTCATAAGCAAAGCTTCCAGCTACAGGAACTGATCTTGTTTTTTCTGCTCCAGTTTCAGTAATGTAAGTTACTTTTTCCATTTGGAATTTTCCTACAGGTACTGTATGTGTTAATATTGCAGCTAGTATTATTACTATGAATATTATAACATAGGTATCTGGCATGTTAAATTTTTTCTTCATTTTTCCCTCCACACATTTTAATACTATTATTATACTTTATGTTTGCAAAAAAATCAACTTTTTGTGAAAAAATACTTTATTTTTTTCATTCAACCTAGATTTTTACTAGATTTTTTATGTAATAAAAAAATCACAGTCTAGTTTACAAACTGTGATTTTCATTCAAATATAAAGTAATTTTATAGTTTTAAATTCACAGATAGCTCTCCATTGAAAATTCAATGACAGTAGCATAGATATTCTCCATACTACCAATAAAAAGATTTAGCACTCTTTTTACTTCGGCAAAATTCCCTTTCAAAATAGATCACTGTCTGCTAACTCCCTATTTTTACTAATGTTTTCTGTACCTCTATCATTCTTTATTTTTTAAGTTTGATTATACTTTACAAAACTACAAAAGTAAAATATAATAAATATATTATTTTAAACAAATTATTTATAATTTAAATGTTTTGATGTTTTAAAAGTTTACATAGTAACCATATTCTTTAAAAAGATCCACAACTTGACTTACATTTTCACTTTTTACTAAAATATGATAATCTTCACCTTTTAACATTAAACTTCTAAATCTAGTATCCTTTGTTATTGTAGAAATTAACTCTCTATCATTTTTTAATTTTAAAACTACATATTCACGATCTGCCTTAATTGCACTACTTTTCTCTAGCATATCTTCAAAGAACGATGTCCAATAACTATTTAACTCAGATGAAATTTTATTTTTAAACTCATCTATTCTCTCTTGTAACTCATCACAACCTTTTATTCCACGTAAAAAACTTTCTCTTGTAAATTTATACTTATTAGGTGCTATTTTTTGAGCTACTCTCTCTAAGAACATAGTTTTTATAGGTAGATCTCCAATAACAGTAGCTATTAATCTATCCTCATCTAATAAAATCTCTCCCTCCTCTTTAATGTGAGAGAAATCATATTTTTCTATTTTATCTAAACAATATTTTCCTAACTCTGTAACTTTTATATATTTAATTCCATCATATTTACTTAAATATCCATTTTTTAAATATAGACGATTATTTATAGATGGCAGATCATAGTATAATTCTAATACTCCTAACACTCCTAGTATAAATAAAACAGACTTTATAAATGGAACAACTACATAAAGAAGATATCTATCATAATTTAAAATCTTTGTTCTCTCATAGTTAGCTTCATTTATATAAATATAATCATAAGCATCTTTAACATCTATAATCTCTATAAATTCATCTCTATATAATATAGTTTTTACTATATTATCCACACTGACAATTTTATCCATAGGGATCTCATTAAGAATCTTCTTAATTGTTAAAAGTCCTCTTTTTATCTCCTCTTTAGATTTCCATATATTTTTAACGCCCTTTAAATAATTAAGATAAAGAGATGTATAATGATAGTTTTCCTCTTGAATAGATTCTCCATTTAAGAAATCTTGAACTATTCCCTTGATATTAGAAACTCTAAAATATTCATCTTTTAAGTATTGCTCCTTCAATAGGAAGAAAAATAGTGCAATAGTTTCTGTCTTTAAGAAATCTAAATCCTTTGAATTTTCATAAAACTCATTTATATTGCAATATTTTTTCATATTAACTTTTGATTCTTTTAAGATTTTTCCACTATTAGAAAGTACTACTCCACCTTGTTTATAAAAATCATAGTATATACTTAAATTTTCAATTAACTCTTTTTCATTATTATTAACTAAACACTCTTCAATTTTATCTAAAGGAATCAAATTATATTCAGCTGGCTTAGACATAAACTGTCTTATTACTCTAATCAGATCATAATCTAAATAAAAATACTCTCCCTTTTTATTATCTTTCTCTACTTTAAAAAATAGATACTCATCTTTTAAGTCTTTATTTAGATCATAGTTACTTTCCATTTTAAAATATTTTTCTCTATCTTTTGGAGAGATAAAAACCTTTCCATTCCATACAATATCTTTAAATATCTCTTTTACATTTTCATCTAATGTTGAAAAAGCTGTGCAAAATACCTCTTTCTTTAAATAAACCTGCTCTAGTAGATCAATAAAAGTTTGTTTATTACTATTTTCACAAATAAGGGATATCTCAAAAAGTCCTAGATTACTTCCTATATATCCTTCAGCAATCCAATCTAAAAAATACTTATTATATAATTTAAATAAAACTTCTTTTGAGTAAAATTCGTTTAATGCCTCCCTAAATCTATCTTTACTTATTCCCATTTTCCTCTCCCTGTCAATTATTCTCCAAGTATAAATTCAATATCTTTTTCTGTAAGTGTCTTTACTGAGGCACTATCCTCTGAAATAAGACTATCTAGCAATTTACTTTTTGTATCTTGAAGTTGAAGTATCTTCTCCTCTATTGTATCTTTTAAAATTAACTTATAAGAAAATACTGTTCTATCTTGTCCAAGTCTATAAGCTCTATCTATAGCTTGATTTTCTACTGTTTTATTCCACCAAGGATCATAAATAAATATCGTATCAGCAGCTGTAAGGTTAAGCCCTACCCCTCCTGTTTTCAATGTCATTATAAATACCTTGTATTTGTTATCCTTTTGGAATTTATCAACTAATGATTGTCTATCCTTCGTGCTTCCTGTCATCGATAGATAATTTATATTATTCTTCTCTAAATCTTCACAAATATTCTCAATAGAGTTGATATAGTTAGTAAATACCAACACTTTATGTCCATTTTCTACTGCTTCAAGAATATTGTTTACAAGTACTTCACGTTTACTAGACATAACTCCATTACTTTTTGACTCTGGACAGCTTGTTATCTGTCTTAACTCATTTAGAGCTTGTAAAATAAAAAATTGTGTCTTTCCAAGTCCATTTTCTTTTATATGGCTATTAACCATCTTATAATAGTAACTTCTTCTCTCTTCATAAAGTTTTTTCTGCTCTGGATTCATCTCTATAAACATAGTTTTTTCTATCTTATCAGGCAGATCTTTTAAAACCTCTTTCTTAACCCTTCTCAAAATAAATGGATATATTTTTTTCTTTAACTCCTCTATTGCTTCAGGATCATTTTCCTTTTGAATAGGTATAGCATAATAAGTGTTAAACTCCTCTGCTGTTCCAAACATAGCTGGATTTAAGAATCTAAATAGTGAGTATAACTCTCCTAAATTATTTTCAATTGGAGTTCCACTTAAAGCTATTCTATTTTTTGAATTAAGAAGCATTATAGCCTTAGTTGTTTGTGCATTTATATTCTTAATATTTTGTGACTCATCAAGAATTATTGTATCAAATTGCATCTCTCTCAATGCCTCTATATCATTCCTTATTGTTCCATAAGTTGTAAGTATTACACTATTTTTCTTGATTATATCTGTATTTCTAAAGTTTCCATAATAGATACCAACTTTTAACTTAGGACTGAATTTTTTTATCTCTCCCTCCCAGTTATATATTAAACTTTTTGGCATTATTACTAAACTTTTCTTTCCTTTAACTTCGTGTAATCTTGTCAGTACTGCTATAGCTTGTAAAGTTTTTCCAAGTCCCATATCATCAGCCAGACAACCACCTAAATTATTATCCATTAAGTATGCTAACCATTTATATCCATACTCTTGGTATTCTCTTAATTTTGCTTTTACTTTTGGTGGATCAATACCATAATCTTTTACACTATTAATTCCCTTAAAGAAGCTTCTACTTTTATTCATCTCTTGAGTGAATATCTTATCCTCAATAAGCTCCTCTATCACTGGAAGATCAAAGAATGAAAGTTTAACTTTTTTCTTATCATCGCTATCTTTAAATAATCTCTCTAATTTCTCAATATATTTTCTATTGATAAGAGCACTTGTTCCATCACTTAACACTATATATGAATCTTTTTTATATGATGATAACACATCTAAAATAGAGAATTTTTCTCCCTCTATCTCAAGCTCTACCTCTCCCTCTAAGAAATCTATTGAGTGGCTAAAGTTTCCAATAACCTTTGGTTTTACAGCTTTTATATTATATTTTCTCAACTTATCAGTTCCAACAACCTTATACTTTGATGCAAGTTGAAGTAGTTCTTTAGTTATAAATTCCTTAGCTAATTTCTCTTGTAAAATTATTAAGTTATCATCATCTAAATAGAAACCTGACTTCATCTTTATATTTTTTTGAAGCTTTGCTAAAATTTTTACAATTTCTTCCACAGCTTCTGGAAGTTTTCTCAAATCAATCTCACTTATTGATATTTTTTTCTCAAGATTATTTACTATTGCTGTTTTCGTGATCTCATTTTTCTTTAAGAACTCATAATCCATTGTTGAAATAACAACATTTATCTGTAAGTATAAACTATTGTCTTGAGAAATTTTTTCTATAATAACTTGAGGTACTGGAGTATTCTTCTCTCCCTCTACAATTTTATAATCTAAATACTCTATCTCAATATTTTTAAAATATTTTACTGTCATTGTTATAAAGTTTTCCAACTCTTTTTTACTTATTGTACCTATAAGCTCTTTAAGAGTATGAAGGTTATTCTCTTCAAAAGGTAAAAGATAAAATACCCCTTCTCTCTCTAATACCTCTTCAGTAACTATTTCAAAATCATTGTAACTCTCATTTAAAAGAAGCTCTGTACACAATAGATTTGTATCTTCCTCTTTTTCTTTAATAATAAGAGTTAAAATATTATTCTCTTTCTCCCACTTTATAGGGTTCATATTCTCATCAACAAATTTTTCATTATCAATTAGGTAGGGAATCAGATTTGAATGTTCGCTGAGGTAAGCTTCTTGATACTCCTTTTCCCAATCAATAAAGAAGCTGTCCTCCTTTATCCCCTTAATATAAGAAAGTACAGCTTTCATCTTATTATATTTTTCATCATCTATATCTATAAAATCTAAAGATTCTAATATCTCATCTTTACTCAAAACAGGAACTATATATTTTCCCTTTTCATCTGTTTTTAACATTATATAAATATCTTCTATTCTGTATTCTTTCTTTTCCCAGTTCATAATCATTCCTTACTATTTTTTTTATCATTTAATGTATATTATAACAAAAACTCTGCTTTTTATCAATGTTATATAATTTATTTTATTCTATTTTAGTATTCAATTTTTTCTAAAATATCTTTTATTTTTAATACCTCTGTTTTTGAATTAGAAAACTGTTTTCTAAACTCCTCTATCTCTTTATAACCATTATCAAAGTGCATAGGAACAAAATATTTAGGCTCTAGCTTCTCAATAAAATATTCCCCACCTTTAAACATATTCTCTTCTAATCTAGGGTCTACTGGAAAAAATGCAATATCTATTTTCTTATCATTTTCTTTTATCTTCTCTATTATCCCTTGAAACTTTTCTCTCATATACTTTTCTTCTTCTAAAGTATCATCTGACCATGCCCACCAATTCAAATCCCCAGCATGAAACACTACCTTTTCTCCTACCTCTACCCAAAAAGATACTCCTTCATCTGTTGAACCATAAGTTTTTATATTTAAATCTGAGATCTTGACTTCTTGATTTTCATTTAAAAATATTATATCTAAATCCTTTGATTTAACTTTTATATCTGAACTAAAAATATACTTGATATTTCCATTAATTTCATGCCATTTTAATATTTCAGGATTAAAATGATCATGGTGTATATGTGAAGAAAAAACAGATACCTTTTTATCTTTTCTTTTAACAAAATCTAAAATATCTATTTTAGCTTCTGATTTTTTAGGAGTTTCATAATAATCAAAAATTAATATATTTTTTTCATCTTCAACTACAAAACAACTATGATAAATGTAATAAATATTCATTCTTCCACCTCATTATTTTTCGACTATATATTATACCATGAATTTTACAAATCTAAAATGTTTATTTTAAACTTTTTTACTCTTCTTTATTTTTTATTGACTTTGGAAGTAAGATAGTATATCTTTAAAGTATAATTTACTAAAGGGGGTATTTTATGAATTTTGCATTTAATCACTTTAATTTTAATGTTTTAGATTTAGAAAAAAGTTTGAAGTTTTATGAAGAAGCACTTGGTTTAAAAGAAGTAAGAAGAAAAGTAGCTAGTGACGATAGTTTTATCCTTGTTTATTTAGGAGATGGAAAAAACAATTTCTCTCTTGAGCTAACTTGGTTAAAAGATAGAGAGGAAGCTTATGATCTTGGAGATGAAGAGTTCCATTTAGCTCTTGTTACTGATGATTTTGATAAAGCTTATGAAAAACACAAAGCTATGGGTTGTATAGCTTATGAAAATCCATCAATGGGAATCTATTTTATTACTGATCCTGATGGTTACTGGATTGAAATAGTTCCTCAAAGATAAAAACAAAAGCACCCTCTGTATACCAAAGGGTGCTTTTGATTATGCATTATAATATAAATTTTCTGTTGGGAATACTTGATCACAAGTAAGATCTATTCCTAATTTTCTCAATGTTTGCTCATCATTTTTACCAAGAATATTTGTGCAGTGTGCTTGTGTTCCCTTTAACATATGAAGTTTTTCCATAGCCACTTGTGCCATAGGGTTTGTTGCTGCTGATATACTTAGAGCTATCAATACTTCCTCTGTATCCAATGCAACATTTTTACTCATAAGAGTTTTGCTCTTTAGATTAATAATTGGTTCAAGTATTACTGGAGATATTAATAAAATCTCATCATTGATGTTTGCAAAATGTTTTATTGCATTTAATATTGCTGCTGATGCTGCATCCATTAAGCAAGATTTTTTACCTGTAACTATTGTTCCATCAGGAAGTTCCATAGCTATTGCAGAGCAAATTCCATTTTTATCACTATGCTCATTTTTTAGTTTCTCAAGTTTCTCTCTTGCTACTCCTACAACTTTTCTATCTTGCTCTTTAAGATTTAAAAATTCCATAATAACTTTTGTTCTTTGGAATGTTTCTTTATCAACATATCCTTTTTTATATTCACAACCTGTTTTGAAATATCTTCTTATAATCTCTTGTTTTGATGCTTCTCTAACTACATCATCATCAACGATTCCAAAACCAACTCTATTTACTCCCATATCTGTTGGAGATTTATAGATTGATTCTTTTCCAGTAATTTTTTCTATAATTCTTTTTAAAAGAGGGAAAGCTTCTACATCACGATTATAGTTTACAGCAGTCTCTCCATAAGCTTCTAAATGGAATGGATCTATCATATTTACATCTTTTAAATCCACAGTAGCTGCTTCATAAGCAATATTTAAAGGATGCTTTAAAGGTACGTTCCATACAGGGAATGTTTCAAATTTTGAATATCCTGCATCTCTTCCTCTTTTATATTCGTGGTATAGTTGACTTAAACAAGTAGCAAGTTTTCCACTTCCAGGTCCAGGAGCTGTAACTACTACTATAGGTTTTGTAGTTTCTATATATGGATTTTTTCCATACCCTTCATCACTTACTATTGTATCTATATCCATAGGGTAACCTTTTGTTGCTCTATGTTTATATACCTTTATTCCTCTACGCTCTAGTTTTGTTATAAATAGATTTGTTGCAGGTTGGTCATCATATCTAGTTATAACTACACTATTTACTTGTAGTTCATAATCTCTTAAATCGTCTATAAGTCTGAAAACATCCATATCATATGTAATACCAAAGTCTCCTCTGATTTTATTTCTCTCTATATCACCAGAATAGACACAAATTACTACCTCTACCTTCTCTTTAAGTCTTTGAAGTAGTTTTATTTTAGCATTTTCATCAAAACCAGGAAGTACTCTCTTAGCGTGAAGGTCAAACAATAATTTTCCTCCAAACTCTAAATATAACTTATCATAATTATTAACTCTTTCTAAGATATACTTCGATTGCTCTTCTAGATATTTGTTATGATCAAAACCTATCTTCATCTATCTCTCCTTTTTTATTAAAAAACACGTTAAATAATTTTTATAAATTTTTCCGACTTTCTATTTTAGCATATTTATCAAAGAAATTCTAGTAACTATTTAACTAAATAATCAATATATTTTTTCAATGATTCCCTTTTATGTTCAGATGTTCCAATTGTTTTTTCACTGTGTAAAAGTGAACTAATAACAGCTTCTTCAACACATTCTATTACTCCTCTAAAAACTTTATCTATAATATTTTCATTTATTATTTTTATACTTACTATATCTCTATATTCATAATGTTTTATTCTATTAGCAGTAGAAAAAGCAATTACTATATCTCCACTTCCATTTCCTATATGAGATCCTGTTCTTGCTAATCCTATTGGAACTCTCTTAGCTATTCTTTTTAATTGTCTCTCATTCATAGGAATATCAGTAGCTAAAATTATTATTATAGATCCCTTTTCTAACTCTTCACTCTCTTTTTCTAAAATTTTTTCTCCAACTTTTATTCCATCTACTAAAAGATCCTCTTTTAATCCAAAATTTGAAAGAACAAGAGAACCTATTGTATACTCTTTATCATCTAGCTTTAAAACTCTAGAAGCAGAACCTATTCCTCCTTTAAGTTGATAACAACTCATACCTGTTCCTGCTCCAATATTTCCCTCTTTAAAGTTTATTTCTGCATTTTCTATGGCATCAAAAACATCTTCCTCTTTTACGTGAAGTCCACGAATATCATTTAAGTATCCATCATTACACTCACATACTACTGGGTTAACTGTTCCTGTTGTTACCCCTATATCATCATTCTCCTTCAACATATATTTTACTAAGGCTGTACTACAAGTTCCTACACTTAAAGTATTTGTTAATATAATTGGAGTCTCTAAAGTTCCCAATTCATTAATTTGAACAAGTCCTACACTTTTTCCAAAACCATTTATCACATATGATGAGCAGATTAATTTCTCTCTAAAGATATTATCACTATGGGGAATTATAGCTGTTACCCCTGTTTTTATATTGCCATTATCCAAGGTTTTATGTCCTACTTTTACTCCCTTTACATCTGTTATTAAGTTGTTCTTTCCCTTTTGTAATTTTCCTATTTTTAATTTAATATTTTCAATTCCCATTTCTACCCTCCAAATATCATGCTATTTCTATTATATATCAATTTCAAATTTAATCAAAATTTTTAAATTTTCCCTTTGAAGTTTGACAAAGAAATTAAAAAATGATAATATTTAAGAAAAATTAGGGAATGAGGTCTCCCTTTGTTTTAAACATAAACCGCTTTTAAGCTGATGACTTCTGCATTTTTTTGTTATGCAGAATTTATCAGTTTTTTTATTTTATTAATTTTTAGGAGGATATATGTTAACAAGTCTAGCTTTAATATTTTTACTTGGTCTTTTATTAGGTTCAATCTTTATCAAATTAAGACTTCCTGCTCTTTTAGGAATGATACTGACAGGAATAATTCTAGGTCCTTACTCTTTAAATCTGTTGGATAGCTCTATCCTAAATATCTCTTCCTCACTTAGACAACTTGCTTTAGTTATAATCTTAACTAGAGCTGGCTTATCTCTAAATATAGAGGATCTAAAAAAAGTAGGACGCCCTGCTATTCTTATGTGTTTTCTTCCTGCAACTTTAGAGATTTTAGGAACTGTTTTAATTGCACCTAAATTTTTTAATGTTACCATAATCGAAGCTGCTATCTTAGGAAGTGTTCTTGCTGCTGTTTCTCCAGCAGTTATTGTTCCTAGAATGATAAAATTAATAGAAACAAAAAAAGGAACTAATAAAAGTATCCCTCAACTTGTTATGGCTGGAGCTTCAGTAGATGATGTTTTTGTAATTGTACTTTTCACATCTTTTTTAAATTTTGAAAAAGGTGGAAATTTCTCTTCAACTGCTCTTTTACAAGTACCCTTTGCTATTCTAACTGGAATAATTATAGGATATCTTATCTCTCTAATACTTATAAAATTCTTTAAAACTTTCCATATGAGAGATTCTATAAAAATAGTTATTCTATTAAGTGTTTCATTCCTTTTATTGGAGTTAGAGATATATCTAAGCAGATTTATTCCTTTCTCAGCTCTTATATCTATAATGAGTATTGGTATAGGAATATTAAAAAACTATGAAGTTCTTGCTAAAAGAATCTCTTCAAAATTTTCTAAACTTTGGGTGGCTGCTGAAATTCTACTTTTCGTTTTAGTTGGTGCTACTGTAAATATTAAGTATGCTCTCTCTTTTGGTACAACAGCAATTATATTTATTCTTCTAGTTTTAATCTTTAGAATGTTTGGAGTTTTTCTTTGTTTAATAGGAAGTAATTTGAATAAAAAGGAAAAACTTTTCACTATGTTTGCTTACACTCCCAAAGCAACTGTACAAGCTGCTATTGGTGGAATTCCTTTGGCTATGGGGTTAAACTGTGGAAATCTTGTTTTGACTATTGCTGTTCTAGCTATTTTAATCACTGCTCCATTGGGGGCTTTAGCAATAGATAACACATATAAAAAGTTTCTAAATTAAAAATAGAGCTGGCACTTAACGTCAGCTCTATTTTTAATACTATATATAAAACATCTTGGGGAAAGATTTATTATGCTTTAACTATACTCCATGTTTATGTCAATATTGTTACAAAATTAAAAAAATTATAAGACATACTCTTTTATTGCTTTTACAACACCATTATCATTGTTACTTTCAGCTATATAATTACTATTTTTCTTTAAAATTTCATGAGCATTAGCCATAGCAAAGCTATATTTTCCCATACTCATCATCTCTAAATCATTTAAATAATCTCCAAAAATCATTGTTTCATCATAAGTTATTCCAAGTTTTTTCTGTACCATCTCAACTGCTTTTCCCTTATTAGCATCATCTTTCATAATATCAAGCCAAATTCTACCTGATACAACTACTTTAAATTTTGAGTCAAAATCCTTATAATAGTTAAAACTATTCTCTTCTGAACCTGAAAAATCACAAAAAGCTACTTTCATTATATCATCTTCAACCTCTTCTAATTTTTCAACTTGCTTTAATTCTGAATAATATTTTCTCATCTCTGTTAAAAAATTTTCCTCTGTTGCCTCTGTATAAGCTGAGTTTTTTCCACATAAAACAACCTTACAATTATCAATATTTCTAGCTATTTTTAAAATCTTTTCTAAGTCTTTCTTTTCAATAGTATTTATATATAGTTCTTCCTCGTGATAAACTACATAAGTTCCATTCTCTGCAATAAATAACATATCATCTTTTATTGAAGAAAATCTCTCTTTTAAGTTGTGATACTGTCTACCACTTCCAACTGCAAAGATTACACCTTTTTCTTTTAATTTTTTATGCACTTCCCAAAACTCTTCATTTATCTCATTATTATCATTTAAAAGTGTTCCATCCATATCTGCTACTATTAATTTTATCATTGCCTCTGCTCCCTTTTTAACTTTTTTCTATTTTAACATATTATTTTTAGAAAAATAAAGTTTTTTATAAAATAAAAACCTGAGCAATCTATCTGACTACTCAGGCTTTATTTTAAGCTTTACTATACTGCAAGCTATATTTTCTTATATAATAAGTTGATAAAATTAGTGTCAACAACTCAGCAATAGGCACTGTCCACCAGATTCCATCATTACCTAAATATTTAGGTAGAAGATATAAAAATGCCACTATTAATATTACTCCTCTTAACACAGTTATCAATGTTGAAATATCAACTTTCTTTATTGCTGTAAAATATCCAGCAGTTACTATATTCAATCCATTTATAATATAAGCAAAACTATATATCACTAAAGCATACTTTGTCAAAGAGAAAGTATCAGGATCACTTAAAAAAGTATGTATTATCTTATCAGCAAAAAGATTTATTCCACCATAGAATACTGCCCCTGTAATAATTATCATTATCAAACTTATCTTCAATGTTTTTATTACATTATCATATTTTTTAGCACCTAAATTAAAGCTAACTATTGGTTGTATTCCTTGGCTAAATCCTATCATTGTCATTACCACAAATGAAGAGATATACCCTATAACTCCAAATGCTGATACTCCCTTTTCTCCTAGAGATTTCAGTATTACAAGGTTAAATACAAAAATAGCAATACCTGTTGAAACTTCTGCTAAAAATTCAGCAAAACCTACCTTCGAAATTTTTATTAACTCTAAGAATGAATACTTAATCTTTGTAAATTTTACCCTTTTAGTTTTAAATAAAACATAATAAAGTAACATTGATGTAGATGTCAATTGAGATATCCCTGTTGCAAAAGCTGCTCCCTTTATTCCATATGGAAAAACTGCTACAAGAAGATAATCTAATACAGTATTCATAATTCCACCCATCAAAACACAAATAGCTGGATATACTGGATTCCCATCTACTTTAATATATATTTCTAAGGCATAACCTACCATATAGCATACACAGAATAAAATAACAATGCTCATATAATCTTTAACATATGGGAAAAGAACTCCCTCTCCACCTAAAAAGTGAATAACTGGCTCAATAAAAATAGTAATCAATATTGATAACAGAACTCCAAAAACTGCTAAAGATATAGTTGCCATTGTAAATATTTTATTCCCTGCTGTTCAGTCACCAGCACCATAGTGTATCGCTATTAGTGTAGAACTTCCAACAGCTATCATTATTCCAATAGCAAATGTAAAGTTAATAAGTGGCATAGTGATATTTACCCCTGCTAATCCCAACGGACCTACATATTTACCTATAAAGATTCCATCTACCATACTGTAAATAGTAAACATCCACATTGAAATAACTGAAGGCACACTATACCTCAAAATGGTCTTTAATAGTCCTCTGTTTCCTTTCATTTAAATCACCCCTTACTTTTATACTTACATGATAAACCTTAGAATTGTTCCAATGTCAAGTGAAATATGTTATAATATTGGAAAAAACAGGTGATTTTATGAAAAAATTTTATAAAATTGGTGAGATCAGCAAGTTATATAATATTAGTAGTGATATTTTGAGATATTATGAAAAAATAGGTTTAATTACTCCTGATATGAGAGGAGAAAATGGTTATAGATATTATTCACAAAAGCAGATATGGAAATTAAATAATATTAGAAATTTGAGAAATCTTGGTGTTTCTCTAGATATGATTACCAACTTTTTAAATGATAGAAGTATGGAAAAAACTAAAACTGTAATTAATTTTCAACTTACTAAAATTAATGAGCAGCTGAAAAAACTTCTCTCTTTAAAAGAGGAACTTGAAGAAAAAAAGAAAAATATAGAGTACTTTGAAAACTTTTCTCAATTTGAAACTCCAATAATAAAAGAGATTGAAGATAGATATGTTCTATACAAAGAGGGGAATTTTAAAGAGGAAGAGGAGATCGATTTTGAACTCAAAAAACTGAAAAGATTGAATTTTGAGGATAATGATTTTATTTTTACAGAAAGTGAGATAGGAGCTACAATAAAACTTGAAAATTGGGAAAATGAAAATTATTTTGACTACAACAGTACTTTTATTATTACAACAGATAAAACAGAACATATTATTCCAAAAGGTACTTATCTGACTTTTACTTTTAAAGGAAGCTATGAAAATGTGATAGATCACTATGAAAATTTAAAAAATTTTATAAGTTCTAATAATCTTACTGTTACTGGAGATATTATTGAGATCTATCATATTGAAATACATATTACTGATAACATTCAAGAGTATATTACTGAGATTCAAATCCCAGTAATAATCTCTTAATATTTTTCTATTATAGCCACTTAGCTTTCCATATATAAATTCCCATTAAAATAACACCAATTGCCCAAGAAACTGGGTAAAGAACATAGATATTATCTATTGTATTATTCATTGGTAAAATAAATTGAAGCCAAATAATTCTAAATATACACATTGAGAAAAGAAGTATTATCATAGGTGGCATTGTTTTCCCTGCCCCTCTTACTGCTCCTACCAATGAATGAAGTATAGATAACAATGCATAGAAAGGACAAAAATATTTCATTGCTCTAATACCTGCATCTATTATTTTTTCATCTTGTGTAAATAGTTGCATAATTGGTTGAGCAAAAATAAGTAACAATATTCCTATTATAACTGTATAAACTACCCCCATAACTATTGTTATCCAAAGTCCTTTCTTAACCCTCTCTTTTTTTCTTGCTCCACAGTTTTGTCCTGTAAAAGTTGTACTAGCCATTCCTAAACTTAAAACTGGTAAGATATTAAATCCATCTATTTTTAAATAAGCTCCAAATCCCGCCATTACACTAGCACCAAAAGTGTTTACACTTGATTGAATAAGGACATTTGAAAGAGACACTACCATACTTTGAACCCCAGTAGGAAGCCCTATTTTTACAATTTTTATAGCTGTTTCCTTATGAACTTTTATCTTATTCAAGCATACTTTATAGGCATCAGATACACTCATTAAAAATCTTAAAGCCAATATACAAGAGATAAATTGACTAATATTTGTTGCAATAGCTACTCCACTTACTCCCATTCCTAAAATTTTAACAAAAATTATATCTAAAATAATATTTGTCACTGAAGCAACTCCTAAATATAGAAGAGAACGTTTTGAGTTTCCCACTGCATTTAAAATTCCAGCTTCCATATTATAAACAATATTAAATACTGTTCCTAAAAAAAATAATCTCAAATAAGTTATTGATTCTGGCATAACTTCAACTGGAGTTTTCATCCACTCAAGAAGTTGAGGTGTAAATATAAAACCAACTATTGAAAGAAAAGTCCCAAATAAAATTGAAAGCATCATAGCTGTATGAACTGAAAGTTCAATCTTTTTATTGTCCTTAGCTCCTATTGAGTGAGATACAATTACCCCTGCTCCAACAGATATCCCTTGGCTAAACCCTATTAATAGATTTATCAATGCTGTACTTGAACCTACAGCTGCTAGAGCACTACTTCCAACATAATTTCCTACTATTACAGAATCTACTGTATTATATGTTTGTTGCAAAAGATTTCCTAATATCAACGGAATTGAAAATAGCAAAAGTATTTTTACTATATTTCCCTCTGTCATTGACATAGTTTTATTTTTTTTATTCTCCATTTCTCCCCCACTTAAAAATATAGTATTTAAAATATCTCTTTATTATTATAAAGTTTTAATCCCCCTTTTTACAAGAGAAAATCATAAAAAAAGCTATGCAAATTAATACATAGCTCATTAATTTACAATAGCTTTTCTCTTTTTTACTCTTTTTCTGCATTTTTCTTCTCAAAGCTAATAAGAATTGGCGAACCTTCAAATCCAAATGATTCTCTAAACTTATTTTCAATATATCTAGCATATGAGAAGTGAATTAACTCTGGATAGTTACAGAATAACACAAATCTAGGTGGAGCAACTGATACTTGTGTAGCATAGTTGATTTTTACTACTCTACCTTTTCTTGTAGGTGGGTTATTCATCAATACAGCTTCTTTTAATACTGTATTTAATAATCCAGTTGAAATTCTCTTAGTATATTCTTCATAGATTGTATCTGAAATTTCAAGAATTTTTGTAGTTCTTTGTCCAGTAAGTGCTGATACAAACTCAATAGGTGCATATGAAAGGAATGGTAATTCAGCATATAACTCCTCTCTCATACTTTTCATAGTAACTTTATTTTTATCTACTAAGTCCCATTTATTTACTACAACTACTATTGGTTTTAGTTCTTCAGCTGCAATTCCTGCAATTCTCTTATCTTGCTCTGTAAGCCCCTCTTTACCATCAAGCATAAGTATACATACATCTGCTCTTTTGATTGTCTTTATAGCTCTTAATACTGAATAGTACTCTAAGCTTTCTTCAACCTTTGATTTTCTTCTGATACCAGCAGTATCTATTATCATATATTTTTTATCATTGTATTGAACAACTGTATCTAT
The DNA here is from genome assembly GCA_900543175.1 of uncultured Fusobacterium sp. Lineage (GTDB taxonomy): Bacteria > Fusobacteriota > Fusobacteriia > Fusobacteriales > Fusobacteriaceae > Fusobacterium_A. The sequence continues at coordinate 15,214 of UQQO01000008.1, read as the reverse complement.
AGCATCTCTTGTTGTTCCAGCTATATCACTTACTATTGTTCTCTCTTCTCCTGATAATCTATTTACAAGAGATGATTTTCCAGCATTAGGTTTTCCTATGATAGCAAGTTTTAATGTGTCCTCTTCCTCTTCAGGAAGTTCAATTTTTTCTATCATTTCAGTTACTAAATCAAGTAAGTCTCCAAGGTTTACCTTGTGTCCTCCTGAAATAGGAACTAGATTTTCAAATCCAAGTCCCCAGAAATCATATACATCATCTTGTTGTTCAACAAAGTTATCAATTTTGTTTACACAAAGAATGATAGGTTTTTGTTTCTTTCTAAGAATGTATGCAATCTCTTCATCTAATGGGTTTACCCCTGCTTTTCCATCAACTACAAAAAGAATAACGTCAGCTTCATTCATAGCAACTTCAGCTTGTTCTTTTATTTTAGTCATCATAAAATCGTTGTTTCTTGGCTCAAGTCCACCTGTATCAACAATTACAAATTCTGTTCCATTCCATTCTGTTTCTCTATAAAGTCTGTCTCTAGTAACACCTGGCATATCGTCAACGATAGCAACTCTGTCTCCTACTAGATTGTTAAAAAGTGTTGATTTTCCAACATTTGGTCTTCCAACTATTGCAACAATAGGCTTCATTTTGTACCTCCCTATTAAAATTTATCTTCTCTTATTATTTTCTCTCGGAATTAAGATATCCTTTTGTTTTTGTTTCTTTCCATTATCTTTTTCTACAAAAAGTTTCTTTCCTGTAAAAGGATCCATCTCTGTATAATACATCAAAGTAGAGTATGTTGAAGGAGTAGGAGTAAATATTTGTACCTGCTCTGGGTTAACTCTCAACTCTGCTGATGCAAATCTTTTCAGATCAAGCATATCCTTTTCATTACATCCAGGATGTGCAGCTATTAAATAATAAGTTAAAAACTGTTTTTTTCCAAGTTTTTTATTAATTTGATAGAATTTCTCTTTAAACTCTTTTAATGGTGCTTTTCCCTGTTTTCCCATAAGTGAAAGCACTTTATCCTCAGTATGTTCTGGAGCAATCTTCATCTGTCCTGATACATGATCTTTTATAATCTCCTCCATATACATCTGACCACATTTTTTATCATCTAAAATCATATCATATCTTATTCCAGATGCAATAAATATTTTTTTTATTTTATCTATTCCTTTCAATCTTTTTAAAAGATCTATCTGCTTACTATGATCTATTTTTAAAGCTGGACACTTTTGTGGATAAAGACATCTTCTATCTTGACAAGCTCCAAATTTTAACTTTTTCTTACATTCAACTTGATACATATTAGCTGTAGGTCCACCTACATCAGCTATATTCCCTTTAAACTTCTTCATCTTAGTAATCTCTTTAACTTCATCTACTATCGAATCCTCTGTTCTTGAAATCACTGTTCTTCCTTGATGAATAGCTATTGCACAGAAGTTACACTCTCCATAACAACCTCTATGAGTTGTTACAGATGTTTTTATTGTATCTAAAGCTCTTACCTCTCCCATTTTCTTGTAATATGGGTGTACATCTCTTTCAAAATCCATTGAATAGATAGCATCTAACTCTCTACTTGAAAAATTTTCACTTGGTGGATTTTGAATAAGATATCTATCTCCACACTTTTGATACAATCCTTTAGCTAAGATAGAATCACAATTATGATAGAAAGTTTCAAAAGCTTTTATAAACTCTTTCTTGTCCTTCACACAATTTTCATATGAAGGAAGTTCTAAATACCCCGCTTTAACCTCTTTAGATATATAACTTAACCCTCTTATATCTCTCCAATCCTTTTTATCTCTAATTGCTCTAGCTAATTCTAGCATAGATTTTTCACCCATTCCATAGGATAAAATATCTGCTTTAGCATCAAAGATAAGAGGACGTCTTAAATTATTACTCCAATAATCATAATGAGTTATTCTTCTAAGACTAGCTTCAATTCCACCTAAAACTATTGGCACTTCACTATTTTTGAAATATCTTTTAATAAGATTTGTATAAGCTATTGAGGCTCTATCTGGTCTCTTTGTGTTCTCTCCACCTGGAGTAAAATCGTCACTTCTTCTCTTCTTCTTAGTTGCTGTATAATTTGCCACCATAGAATCTACACAACCAGCAGATACAGCCCAATAAAGTTTTGGCTCTCCCAATCTTTTTATATCAACATCACTATTAATATCTGGTTGAGCTATAACTCCAACTTTAAAACCATGTTTATACAACCATTTTCCTATTAATGCTGTTCCATTATATGAAGAATCTATATATGTATCCCCTGATATTAAGATAATATCTAAGTAGTTCCATCCTAATTTCTTTACCTCTTCCATCGTTGTAGGTAAAAACATAATTTATCACCTGTTATTTTTAGACTTCCCTTTATTTTAACACATAATCTAATTTTTTTCGAATGATTTTTTTATTTTAAATTACATAGTTATAATTTTATTTTTTCTATACACCCTTGGAGTCACACCAAATACCTTTTGAAATGATTTTGAAAAGTAGCTAGGACTATTAAAGCCACACTGCATGCAAATCTCTGTAACAGGTAATTCTGTCGTTGTAAGAAGGTTAGCTGCCACAGTTACCCTATACTTTTTCAAATACTCTATTGGTGAGATTCCTATTGTTCTAGCAAAACATCTCAATGTCTCCCTTTCTCCTATAAATACTGACTCCCCTATCTCCTTCAAAGTAAGTTCATTAGAGTAATTTTTTTGAATAAAATCTAACATCCCTTTTATCCTCTGACTATCTAAGTTTTTATATGTCTTTGTTTCTATTAATTTCTCTTTATTCTCAATTATTATCTCAAGTAGAACTAAGCTTAAAACATTTCTTATAATTACTTCACTTCCAAACTTTTTCTCCTCATATTGAAAAAAAGCTTTTACCAACTGTTCACTTAAATCTTTTGAAAATTTAAAAAGAGACAATGTTTTATTTTGTACTAAAGGTTCTATATATTTTCTCTCTATAATACTTCCCTTATCTCCTCCTACAAAACTTTTATCAAAAACATATGATACAAGTAGGCACTTTTCATCTCCTAATTTTTTAAAGTAGTGTAACTCCTCTGAGTTTATAAATACTCCATCTCCCTTTTGTAAAACAATGCTCTCTTTTTCAGTTTCTAAAGATACGCTTCCTTCATACAATACAACTATCTCTATCTCCTTATGCCAGTGCCATGCTATCTCACTTGCTGTATATACATCTATATCTGAAAAATATAGAGCACAAGGAAACTCATAATCTCCGTGCTGTACTAACTCCTCATTATTTTCATTAGTCTTTATCTCACAATTCTGCATTTTTCATTCTCCATGTCGTTTTTATTATATTTTTTTGTCTCAATTCTTGTTGAATATTATACAATTTTTTTATATACTTTAAACATAAATTTTTCATCGTCGTTATTAAAAAAGTCTGACTATTTAGCCAGACTTTTTTATTTTATTCTATTTTTCTCTTAATTATTTTTTCTTAGCATATTTAATAGAGTCAAATGCAACTGCTGCAACTATTATAATACCTTTGATGATATATTGCCAGTAAGGGCTTACTCCTACATAAGTTAATCCATAGTTGATAACTTGTAGAATGATAACTCCTGTAATGATACCAGAAATTTTTCCAACTCCTCCATAGAATGAAACTCCTCCAATTACACAAGCTGCAATTGCGTCCATTTCATACATATTTCCTAAGTTGTTAGTTGCTGATCCGATACGTCCTGCTTCTAGTAATCCTCCAAATGCATAGTAGATTCCTGATAGAGCATAGATTCCAACTAATGTTCTTGTAACGTTTACCCCTGATACTTTAGCTGCTTCTGGGTTTCCTCCAACAGCAAATACGTTTTTACCAAATTTTGTTTTATTCCACAATACCCACATAATTGCTGTAGCTATTGCTGCATATATGATTAAATATGATATTGAGAAACTTCCTGAACCGATAGTTCCTTGAGCAAAATTACTATATGCTTTACTAAATCCAGATATTGGTGATGCTTTACCAACTGAGTCATAGTATAGTGAGTTCATTCCATAAACAATTGTCATCATACCTAAAGTAGCAATAAATGGGTGAACATTTAATTTTGCAACTATTAATCCATTGATAGATCCTATGATCATTCCAACTACTATTACAACTAAGATAGCAACTATTACAGGTAATTCTCCAATATCTAAAACTTTATTTACATTTGTACTAGCTTGAAGAAGTGTTGCTGAAATAACTGCTGCAAGTCCAACTTGTCTTCCTGCTGAAAGGTCTGTACCTTGAGTAACGATAAGTCCTGCAACTCCAAGAGCTATAATTGCTCTAACTGATGATTGTGTAATAATATTTTTAAAGTTTCTTATACTTAAGAATGAAGGTTCTTTTGCAACAATTAATACCAACATTAAAAATAGTACAAGATACAATCCACTTTGAATTAGTAATTTTTTAAAATCTATACTTCCATCTTTTTTACGAATATTCATTTTTTACTCTCCCTTTTTCTATAGATATTTAGCTGATAAAGTCATAATCTCTTCTTGAGTTGTCTCTGATGTTTTTACTATTCCAGCAACTCTACCATTACTCATAACAAGTATTCTATCTGTAACACCTAAAAGCTCAGGCATTTCAGAAGAGATCATTATAATTCCTTTATCTTTTTTAGCTAGTTCTATCATTAATTGATAAATTTCATATTTTGCTAAAACGTCTATTCCTCTTGTAGGCTCATCTAGCATAAGTACATCTGGTTCAGTTAGAAGCCATCTTCCTATAATAACTTTTTGTTGGTTTCCTCCAGAAAGTGATCCTATACTTGTGCTTTGTGATGGTGTTTTTACTCTCATACTATCAATTACCCATTGAGTATCTTCAGCCATCTTCTTATTATCTAGTAGTTTAAAATTATTTTTATAACTATCTAGATTTGAAATTGCAGAGTTAAACAGTATATCTAGCATACTGTAAATTCCAGTAGCTCTACGTTCCTCTGTTACAAGAGCAAATCCATTTTCTATAGCTTCATTAGGAGTTTTATTTTTAACCTCTTTTCCATTAAGAGTAATTTTTCCTTCAGCTTTTTCTCTTATACCAAATATTGTTTCAACTATATCAGTTCTTTTAGCTCCAACAAGTCCTGCTATTCCTAAGATCTCACCTTTGTGTAGTTCAAAACTAACATCTTGAATAGATGGTTGTTGTACTGCTGTAAGTCCTTCTACTTTTAAAATACACTCTTTTACTTGGTTATCTTTAGGTGGGAAACGATCTGTCAGATCTCTTCCTACCATCATATTGATAATTTGTTCAGTTGTTAAATTAGCAACTGATTCTGTAGCTATCCATTTTCCATCTCTAAGAATAGTGATATCATCTGATATAGCTTTTATCTCTTCCATCTTATGTGAAATATATACAATTCCACAACCTTTATCTCTCAATTTATTTATAATTTTAAACAGATGTGCAACCTCTTTTTCAGTAAGTGAAGAAGTAGGTTCGTCCATCACGATTATTTTCGAATTATATGATACTGCCTTTGCAATCTCTATCATTTGTCTTTCAGAAACTGCTAAGTCAGCTACTTTTGCACGAGGATCTACATCTATCTCTAGATCTTCAAATATTTTTTTAGTATCCTCATACATTTTTTTCTCATCTATAAAGAAACCTTTTTTAGGATATCTTCCCAACCAGATATTATCTAGCACATTTCTTTGTAAAACTTGGTTAAGTTCTTGGTGAACCATTGAAACACCATTATCAAGTGCTTCCTTTGCAGAGTGGAAGTTTATTTCTTTCCCGTCGAATAATATATTTCCACCATCTTTTTCATAAATTCCAAACAAACATTTCATTAAAGTAGATTTTCCAGCTCCATTTTCACCCATTAATGCATGAACAGAATGTGGTCTTACTTTTAAGTTAGCCCCATCCAACGCTTTTACCCCCGGAAACTCTTTAGAAATATTGTTCATCTCAAGAATATATTCTAAATTTTTCATCGTGTCTCCTTTTGTTACTCTGTCGTTCTTTATTTAAAGGGGAGATGTTACAAAACAATCTCCCCTCTAATTTAATGTTTTATAATTTCATCTTATTTGAATTGTGCTACATTTTCTTTGTCAATTCCGATACTAGGAATTAAGATTTCTTTTCCATCAAGTTTCCATTCAGTTCCTTCAGTAGGTGCTTTTCCTGCTGCTAAGTTTACAACCATATCCCAAGTTGCTTTTCCTTGTCCATTAGCATCGTTAAGAACTGTTCCAGCCATTTCTCCAGCTTCAATTTTTACAAGAGCTTCTGGTAATGCGTCAACTCCAAATACTGGAAGGTTTTTACCCATAGCTTTCATTGATTCGATAGCTCCTAGAGCCATTCCATCATTGTTACAAATTACAACTTCAATTTTATCTCCGTTAGGTCCTGATAACCATGCATCCATTTTATCTTTTGCCATTGCAGTATCCCACATAGCAGCGTCTAGATGAAGTTCTTCAGTTTCAATTCCGTTATCGTTAAGAGTTTTTACTGAATAGATAGTTCTTGCTTCAGCATCTGGATGTCCAGGTTCTCCTTTAATCATAACATATTGAATTTTTCCATCTTTATTTAAATCTAGTTCAGGGTTAGCTTTCCAAGCTTTCATAATAAGTTCCCCTTGAGCTATTCCTTGAGCGTTAGGATCGATTCCTACATAGTAAGCTTTATCATAAGCATCTAAAACTTCTTTTGCAGGTTTTTTATTGTAGAATACAACTGGAACATTTTCAGCTTTAATTTTTTCCATAACTGTTTGTCCTGCTGCTGGGTCAACTAAGTTAATAGCTAATGCATCTGTTCCTTTAGAAAGCATTACATCTATTTGGTCATTTTGAGTTTGTTGAGCATTTTGAGAGTCAACCATTGATAACTCAACTTTATCTTTTACTTTATCAGCTTCTGCTAATACAACTTTTCTGTATAGAGCGATAAAGTTGTCATCATATTTATAAGCTGTAAATCCTATGTTTAATTTTTTTTCAGCTTTTGGTGCTTCTGCTGCTTTTTCTGCTGGAGCAGCTTCTTTTTTATCTCCACAACCAGTTAGTCCTGCTGCTAATAATAATGCTCCTAGTATTAAACTTGTTTTCTTCATACCAAAATACCTCCTGAGATTTTATATAGTGTGCACTGTTTAAAATTAGAACTTTATAATTTGTTTACGAAGTTAAAATTTTATTTTTATACTATCACTATAAATATAATCTTTTATCTCAACTTTGTCAATACCGTTATTTTGTTTTTATGAAAACTTTTTAAACTAAAGATATTTAGTTTTTAATTTTTACCATTTTTTTCTTGATTTTCTCTTTTCTTTTCAATTAATTAGTTAAATAATCCAACTGCTCCTTTAATTCCAGCTTCATTTCCTAATACACCTTGAACTATTTTCAATTCTTCTAAAGTTACTGGTAAAGCATATTTTACCATTTTTTCTCTCATAGGATTTAATAGAATATCTCCAGCTAAAGCTACTCCACCACCTAAAACTACAACCTCAGGATTTATTATATTTAAAATATTAGCTATTCCTAAAGCTAAATATTCTGCTTCATAATCTACTAAATCTAATGAAAAAGCATCTCCCTCTCTAGCTGCATCAAAAATATCTTTAGCTTCTAATTTCATCAAATCTCCATCTATCATCTTATAAAGAAGATTTTGTTTATTTACTGTCAATCTTGAAACAGCTTCTCTTATTAATCCAGTAGCAGAAACATATGCTTCAAAACATCCTCTTTGTCCACATCCACATAGTTTTCCATCTTTTACTATTTTCATGTGTCCTACTTCTCCACCTGCACCTTTAGCCCCAGAAACTAATTTACCATCTATATAGATTCCTCCACCTATTCCTGTTCCTAGTGCCACTGTTACACTACTTTTACTTCCTTTAGCTGCTCCATATTTAGCTTCTCCTAAAGCTATAATATTAGCATCATTGTCAAGTTTTGTTTCAATTCCTGTAAGTTTTTCCAATTTTTCTTTTATATTGATATTTCTTTCCCAAGGGAAATTAGCAAAAAATGCTACTATACTTTGTTCTAACACTGGTCCAGGTATTCCAAGCCCAATTCCCTTAATATTTTTTATATTTATATCAAGTTCTTGAGCTAACTCCTGTATTGTTTTCCAAATTCTCTCTAAAGTATTATCTACTCCCTCTGCTGATAAAGTCTTTATTATTCTACTTTTTAAAATATCCCCCTCTCTATTTAAAATTCCTATTTTAGTATTTGTTCCTCCTAGATCTACTCCAGCATAATAATTCATTTTGTATCCCTCCATAATTTTTATTGAACTGTATAACTAATTATACTACACTTTTTAAAAAATCAGTATTATTGAATTTTTTTTTTAGATATGGTACTATGTTAGATATATTTATATTTTAGGAGGCTTTCTATGAAAAGAAGTTTATCTGGTATTCAGCCCAGTGGTATTCTACATTTAGGAAACTACTTTGGTGCTATTAGCCAGTTTGTTAAAAATCAAAACAGTGGGAATTATGAAGGATTTTATTTCATAGCTGACTATCATTCTTTAACTTCTCTAACTGATCCAAAAGCTTTAAAAGAAAATTCATATAATATTGTTTTAGATTATCTTGCACTAGGTTTAGATCCTCAAAAATCTACAATATTCTTACAATCAGATATCCCTGAACATGTTGAATTATCTTGGCTTCTTTCAAATGTAACTCCAGTAGGATTACTTGAAAGAGGACATTCATATAAGGATAAAATTGCTAAAGGATTCTCACCAAATGCTGGACTTATGACTTATCCTATTCTTATGGCATCTGATATTCTAATCTATGATACAGATGTTGTTCCAGTAGGAAAAGATCAAAAACAACATCTTGAGATGACTAGAGATATTGCAATGAAGTTTAACCAACAATATGGAGTTGATCTATTTAAACTTCCAGAACCACTAATTCTTGATTCAGTAGCTGTTATTCCTGGAACTGACGGACAAAAAATGAGTAAATCTTATGGTAATACTATCAATATGTTTGCTTCTAAAAAAGAGCTTAAAAAACAGGTTATGAGTATTGTTACAGATTCTACTCCACTAGAAGAGCCTAAAAATCCAGATAACAATATAGCTAAAATCTATGCACTTTTTGCTTCTATTGAGAAACAAAATGAACTAAAGGAAAAATTCCTAGCTGGAAACTTCGGTTATGGACATGCTAAGACTGAGCTTCTTAATGCTATCTTAGAATACTTTGGAGAAGCTAGAGAAAAAAGAGAAAAACTTGTAGAGAACAGAGCTTATGTTGAAGAAGTACTTCATGAAGGAGCTAAAAAAGCTAGAGCTATTGCTAGAGAAAAGGTAATGAGAGCTAAAGAGGCTGTTGGACTTATTGGTAATGCTTATAGATAAAAAAATAACCCCAGATAACTTTCCTGCTATCTGGGGATTTTTCTATCCTCTTACTATATCAAATATCCTATCTTTCATCTCATCTCTCTCTTCATTAGAATAGTTTCCACCTTTAAAATATCTATCTAAGTATGGATCTAGGATTTTATTACAGAACATCAAAGCATCTTCAGTTTCTTCAAATTCAGCTAATTCATTCATATCTATATGAACTCTATCTGTTACAAGATCTCTTCTTAACATTTTAAATATCTCTTCTAAATCTTCTTTTCTAGCTTTTTCAACTTTTTTTATCTCAACTTTTTTATTTTTTATATTTTCTAATTCCTTTAATAATTGAGGTTTTTCTATTTTTTTATCTCTATAATCCTCAACTATTCTAAGAACTTCTTTTACTTTTAAAACCTCTAATTTTAGCTCTTCCACTTCAATTTTATTTTCTTTTAAAATATTTTCATTTAACTCATCTAAATTTTTTAGATTTGAAACTAGATAAGCTAAATCTTCCACTGTTGATTTTTCAATCTCTTTAAAAGTGATTAAAAGAGTTTTCTGATTTAATACTAATATGTTTTTCATTAAAGATTTCATAAAAAACCACCCCTAGTTATTATTGTATTAACCCTAATTCAATAATATCACATATCCTAATAAAAAAACAAATTGTATTTTTATTTCTATTAATATGAAAAAAGAGGGATTTATAATTCCCTCTCTCAAACTATTTAAATTGTTTCAATATCTCTCTATATTGTTTTGTCATTAATTTTATCATACCTTTTTTTACAAATTGGTACCATTTGAATTCCATTCCTTCCATTCCTCTTATTGAATCAATAAGCATTCTTTTTAGGAATTCATACTCTTCAAAGCTTAACATAAGCTCTGTTTGATCTTTAGAATCTGCTAATTCTTTTACATAGCTAAAGAAATCAGAAACATTTTGCCCTTGAGCTCCTAATGGACTTGTTGCAAATTGTTTTTTAACCTCTTCCATAAATTTAGCTAAAAACTTTTTACTATTTTTATCTAAAGTTACTTTATATTTTCTTTTTCCTTTTCCTATTCTTTGAAGATTGTTCATCATACCCATCATAGCAGACATGTTGTTCATCTCCATAGGATTCATCATATTTGGATTTACTCTTTGTGGTTTCATTAATTTTTTTCCTCCCCGTTAATTTTTCCAATCACTTTTTCTATCTCTTCAACTGATATAGCACCTAGCCTCAATATTTTTGGCTCATCACTCATATCTATTATAGTAGAGGCACTTCCAATTGGACACTCTCCACCATCAACTATTATATCTATCCGACTTTTAAACTCTTCAGAAAGTTCTAAATAACTTTTAGGAGTAGCCTCTCCTGAAATGTTGGCACTTGTTGTTGGTAACATTCCTCCAGCTCTTGATATTATATTTAGAGCAATCTCATGTTCTGGCATTCTAACTCCAACTGTTGCCCCTCCTGAAACCATTATATCAGGTACATTATCTTTTCTTTTTAAAATTATTGTAAGTCCACCTGGCCAAAATCTTTTTATTAACTTTTCTATTTTTTCTCTATTTTTTTCATTTATATAAGCTATTTTCTCTATTTTCTCTACATCGCTTACCAATACTATTAGTGGAGATTTAAAATTTCTCTCTTTAGCTTTATATATATTTTCTATAGTTTCTTCTGATTCTATAATGCCCCCTACACCATACACTGTATCTGTAGGATAGATTATTAATTTCCCTGCTCTCAAATATCTTTCAATCTCTTCATAATTAATATTTAAAGCATTATATTCTTTTTTATCCATGATTAGCACCTTATCTGATAAAATTTATTTTTTAAAATATTAATAATTTTATCATATATATAAATAAAAAGCTAGTAAAACTACTAGCTTTTTAATAAAATTATTTTATTCTCTCAATTATTTGTTTGTTCTTTTTCCTTCAACTTTTTCAAATAATTCAGAAACTGATTGATTGTTAACAATTCTGCTAATTGCTTCAGAGAAGATTTCATCTACTGAAAGAACTGTTATTTTATCAAGTTTCTTTCTTTCTGGTAAAGCTATAGAGTCAGTAACTATAATTTCTTTTAAAGGTGAAGCTGCTAATCTTTCAATAGCTGGATCAGAGAATACAGCATGTGTACAACAAGCATAAGCTTCTTTAGCTCCTCTTTCTATAATTGCAGAAGCTCCATTTGTTATTGTTCCTGCAGTATCGATCATGTCATCTATAAATATAGCTGTTTTTCCTTGAACTTCCCCAATTAGGTTCATTACTTCTGACATATTTGGTTTTGGTCTTCTTTTGTCGATGATAGCTATTTTACAATCTAGCCATTCAGCAAGTTTTCTTGCTCTTTTTACTCCTCCGATATCTGGAGAAACAACAACTACGTCATCTCCATAAAGTCCTTTTTTCATAAAGTATTTTACCATTAATGGTAGTGCTTGCATGTGATCAACTGGGATATCAAAGAATCCTTGAATTTGGTCAGCATGTAAGTCCATAGTAACTATTCTGCTTGCTCCTGCTGTTGTTAATAAGTTTGCTACTAATTTAGAAGTAATTGGTTCTCTAGGACTTGATTTTCTATCTTGTCTAGCATAACCATAGTAAGGGATAATTACATTGATACTTTTTGCAGATGCTCTTTTTAATGCATCGATAAATACAAGTAATTCCATTAAGTTTTCGTTTACTGGTTCAGATGTAGGTTGAACAACAAATACATCTCTTCCTCTTACTGTTTCGTCAATTTTAACGAATACTTCTCCATCTTTAAATCTAACTACTTCAGCCTCTCCTAGTGGTAGTCCATAGCAATCTGCTATTCTCTTAGCTAATTCTACGTTTGATGTTCCAGCAAAAATCTTAACATTTTCAGATTTTAACATTTTTTATTTCCTCCAGTCATTTTTAATGATTTGCTTACTTCTTGATACAGCTAATGAATTTTCAGGAACGTCTTTAGTTATAACAGATCCAGCTCCTACTAAAGAATTTTCCCCAATATTTACAGGAGCAACTAACATTGAATCACTTCCTATAAATGAATTTTTACCTATAACTGTTTTAAATTTGTTTTTACCATCATAGTTACAAGTTATTGTACCTGCTCCTATGTTAGTATCTTCACCAACTTGAGCATCTCCTAAATATGTTAAATGCCCAGCTTTTACCCCTTTTTCAAGAGTAGATTTTTTAACCTCTACAAAGTTTCCAATGTGAACTTTTTCTTTCAAGTGAGTTTTTGGTCTCAAATGAGCAAAAGGTCCCATTGTTACATAGTCATCTATTTGACTCTCTTCAATTACTGAACTCTCTATTCTTATATTATTTCCAAGAACACTATCTATAATTCTAGTAGTTCCTAAAATTTCACAATTTTCTCCAATTACTGTATCTCCTTGAAGTACGGCTCCAGGATAGATTACAGTGTCTTTTCCAACTTTTACACTTTCCTCTACATAAGTAGCTTTTGGATCTATTAATATAGCTCCATTTTCCATAAGTTCAAGATTTTTTCTTCCTCTTAAAACTTCTGAAGCTTGTGCTAATTCAACTTTTGAATTAACTCCTAATATCTCCATATTATCTTCTAATACAAAGCTTTGAACTTTTTTTCCTTCTCCTACTTGTATTCCAATAACATCAGTTAGGTAGTATTCACCTTTTTCATTGTTATTATTTATCTTAGCTAAAGCATTAAATAGCTCTCTGCTATTGAAACAGTAAACTCCTGCATTTACCTCTTTTATCTTTTTAATTTCTGGAGTTGCCTCTTTTTCTTCAACAATAGCTTTTACTAATCCATCTTCTTTAACTATTCTTCCATATCCAAATGGATTTTCATATATAGATGTCAGTATTGTTGTTGCAGCTCCACTCTCTTTATGGAAATTATATAAATCTCTTAAAGTTTCCTCTCTTAATAGTGGTGTATCTCCACAAAGAACCATTACATCTCCATCATAATCAGCAAGTTTTTCCTTTGCTTGTATTACAGCATGTCCAGTTCCCAATTGTTCAGTTTGAACAACATAATCTGCCTCTTCTCCAACTACTTTTAATACCTCTTCTTTTTTATGTCCAAGTATTAATATATTTTCTTCTGGCTCCAATCCATTAAGAACACTTATTATTTTTGAAATCATTGGAACTCCATTTACTTTATGAATAACTTTTGGAAGTTCTGATTTCATTCTAGTTCCTTTTCCCGCAGCTAAAATCAATGTTTTTAGTTTCATAATTTCTCCTTTGATGTTAAGGCTGACTTAATTTTCCTTAATGTTAAGCACACAGTTTCATTATAGCATAGCTTCCTATGTATTTCAAGTTAAGAAAAATCTTTTGATAATTTATCATAAGCCTCATTTATCTCTTTTATTCTTTTCTCATGATATGCTCTTTCCTCTTCAGGAGCATTTGTAAATTTATCTGGGTGGTGTTGTTTTACCAACTCTCTATAAGCTTTTTTAATCTCTTCTTTTGTTGCATTAGGATTAACACCTAACACTTTATAATATTTTGTTTTATCCTCTGCATAACCAAAAGGATTTCCTCCAGTTGAACCTCCATATGAATATCCTCCACTTTGTTGTTCAGCCTTACGGAAAAACTCATCAAAGTCCTCTGTTCTATCAAATTTATAATAATATGTTCTTCTCTTTGTCGTTTTAGGATTATTCTTATTTGACAGATAGTTTATAAGTACTATTATCAATATAAGCGGCCAAAATGCCATTACAAACCAACCAAAAAACCATACTAATACAAATATAAAAAACAAAAATGGGATTGAGGCTAATGCCCTATTAAACCCAAATGTCATTCCTATAAATAGGAATATAATCAATATAAAACCTAATGAAATACTCTGCATTATTTTCTCCTTATTTTTAAATTAAAAATCAAAAATAGAAAGAAAAGTTACCCTTTTCCTTCTATTAATAATCTTTAACCTCTTCCAAGCTCAGATTTTAATCTAGCTATATCTTCAGCTATCTTTTTATCTCTTGGATCTATTTCATAGGCTATAACATACTCTTTTAAAGCTTTTTCTTTCTGTCCTATAGCCTCATATTTTCTTGCAAAATCTAGATGTGCAGTATAGATGTCTAAATCTAAGAATATAGCAAAATCATAACTATTGATAGCATCTTTAATTAAACCTGCTCTTGAATAAGAGTTCCCTAATAAAAAATAGACAAAAGATCTTCCTGGATCAATTTCTAGTGCTATTTCATAATTTTCTATTGATTTAGCATAATTCTCTTTTTCATAATAAAGGTATCCTAAAAAAGCAAAAATCTCAGAACTTTCTGGCTTAATCTTTGCTAACTTTTCATATAAATTGATAGCTCCATCATAATCTTTTTTATTGTATAATACTATTGCTAATTTTCTTAATTTCTCTATATCTTGAGGATTTTCTAAAAGTGAAAATCTTAAACTTTCCTCTTCTTTAATAAGATCTTTGTTGCTATAATCTCTAAATATTTCTGTCTTTAATAATTCTGCTCCTAACAACTTATGATCATCCTCCTTGCAAAAGATTTGCTTTTATATTATTATAACACAATTTTTTTCTTAATTGTAGAATTTCTTTATTAAGTATATAAAAAATATCCTATTTTTCTATTAGACTAATTTTCTTTCAAAGAAGTTATTATTTTTCAAACTATAATTTATCGTTCTAATTTACATTTACAAAACTTATAATTTTTAACATC
>UQQO01000007.1 GCA_900543175.1 uncultured Fusobacterium sp. | reverse complement strand
CCTCTGATGTACCAGTTGTCACGCCAGTGGCACAGCTGGGTAGTCACGTTTGGAACGGATAACCGCTGAAAGCATCTAAGCGGGAAACCAGCTTCAAGATAAGTATTCTTTAAGACTCCTTCGAGACTAGGAGGTTGATAGGTTGGGGGTGTAAGAGTTGTGAGACTTTTAGCTGACCAATACTAATAAGTCGAAGTTTTAACCTAAATGAAGATCTATTATATAGTTTTGAGTGTCCATGAGACATAGCTTGGTGAGAATAGCTGCAGGGGTACACCTAGTTCCATTCCGAACCTAGAAGTTAAGCCTGTAAACGCTGAAAGTACTTGGAGGGAAGCCTCCTGGGAGGATAGGAACTCGCCAAGCTTTTTTATTACAAAAAAATATTTAAATATTTATTTAATATTTTATAAAAAAAACATTGACAAAGTATGTAACATATGATATCATATTCAATGTCTTAGAAAGCAAGATAGAACAAACTCTTATACCATATTGGTGGTCAATATGGGAGGATCACAAAGATACCGTTAATGAGTGGAGGTGTAAAATTGAGAGTAAATATTCAATTAGAATGTACAGAATGTAAAAGAAGAAATTATAGTACTTCAAAAAATAAAAAGAACACTACTGAAAGATTAGAAATTAATAAATACTGTAAGTGGGACAAAAAAGTTACTTTACACAAAGAAACTAAAAAATAATCTTTGTTTGTAAGTTTACAACATGCAGGTCAATGGCTCAATTGGTAGAGCATCGGTCTCCAAAACCGAGGGTTGGGGGTTCGAGTCCCTCTTGACCTGCCATTTTTTTTATTAAAGTCAAAACATAAAGGTGATTTCATGAATCTGTTTCAAGGAATAAAAATGGAATATTCCAAGGTTCAATGGCCTAAGAAAGAGGAGATAGTTAATTCAACTCTTTGGGTAATTGCTATGAGCTTGATAATGAGCATATATTTGGGAGTTTTTGATTTGATTGCTTCTAAAGGATTGAAAATGTTGGTATCTCTCTTTGGAGGATAGATAGATGGAAAAAACATTAGTAAAAAAATGGTTTATGATTCATACTTATTCAGGGTATGAGAAAAAAGTTAAAACTGACCTTGAACAAAAAATAGAAACACTTGGTATGGGAGACATAGTAACTAAAATACTAGTTCCTGAAGAGGAAACTATTGAAGAGGTTAGAGGAAAAAAGAAAACTGTTGCTAGAAAGATATTTCCTGGATATGTAATGCTAGAAATGGTAGCTACAAGAGAGGAAAGTGAAGAAGGAATAAACTTTAGAGTTGATTCTGATGCTTGGTATGTTGTAAGAAATACTAACGGAGTAACAGGATTCGTTGGTGTGGGATCTGATCCTATTCCAATGGAAGATGATGAAGTAGTAAATATTTTCAAAGTAATTGGAATGGATATTCCAGAAGAAGAAAAAGAAAATAGAGAAGTTATAAAAATAAACTTTGCAATTGGTGAATATGTAAAAGTTCTTGCTGGAGGTTTTGCAGGTCACGAAGGAAAAGTTGCAGAGATAGATATGGAACAAAAGAAAGTGAAAGTTATGATCGAAATGTTTGGAAGAATGACTCCAGTCGAAGTAGATTTTAACAGTGTTGAGAAGGTAGAGTTATAATATTTACCTTTTAAGTGGGAGATGACACCGTCATTACCACACAATTCATGGAGGTGTAATTTTTTAAAATGGCAAAAGAAGTAATTAAAATAATAAAACTACAATTACCAGCAGGTAAAGCTAACCCAGCTCCACCAGTTGGACCAGCATTAGGACAACACGGAGTTAACATTATGGAATTCTGTAAAGCGTTCAATGCAAAAACTCAAGATAAATCAGGATGGGTAATTCCAGTTGAAATTTCTGTATACAACGACAGATCTTTCACATTCATACTAAAAACTCCACCTGCATCAGATCTATTAAAGAAAGCTGCAGGAATCCAATCAGCAGCTAAAAACTCTAAAAAAGAAGTTGCAGGACAAATCACAACAGCAAAATTAAAAGAACTTGCAGAAACAAAAATGCCTGACTTAAATGCAGGATCAGTTGAAGCTGCTATGAGAATTTTAGCAGGATCAGCAAGATCTATGGGAATCAAAATAGTTGACTAATTACTGTTGTTAAAGTGAGTAAATTTTCGAGGCTCACGGTTATATTAAGTGGTAGGAGATATCCGCATCACCACAAAGGGAGGAAATTAAAGAAATGGCAAAACATAGAGGAAAAAAATACTTAGAAATAGCTAAGTTAATAGAAACTGGAAAGCTTTATGAAGTAAAAGAAGCTTTAGAATTAGTTTTAAAAACAAAAACAGCTAAATTTAATGAAACTGTAGAAGTTGCATTAAGACTTGGAGTAGACCCAAGACATGCTGACCAACAAGTTAGAGGAACTGTTGTTCTTCCACACGGAACTGGTAAAACTGTAAAAGTATTAGCAATCACATCTGGTGCTAACATAGAAAAGGCTTTAGCTGCTGGTGCAGACTATGCTGGAGCTGACGAATACATCGCTCAAATCCAACAAGGATGGTTAGATTTCGATCTAGTTATCGCTACACCTGACATGATGCCTAAACTAGGAAGATTAGGAAAAATCCTAGGAACTAAAGGATTAATGCCTAACCCTAAATCAGGAACAGTTACTCCTGATATCGCAGGTGCTGTATCTGAATTCAAAAAAGGAAAACTTGCATTTAGAGTTGACAAATTAGGATCAATTCACGTACCAATTGGTAAAGCTGATTTCGCTCCTGAGAAAATTGAAGAAAACTTCAAAGCTTTCTTAGAACAAATCACAAGATTAAAACCAGCATCTTCAAAAGGACAATACCTAAGAACAGTTGCTGTATCACTAACAATGGGACCTGGAATAAAAATGGACCCAGCATTAGTTGCTAAATATGTTGGATAAATAATTTAATATAGATCCAAACCAAAGACCGTAGGTGGTTTAAAAACCGTAATTTATTACCCTACCGAGGTTGGAAGAAGGTTCGCTAGCCTCATAGTGTGATTTCAACCTCCGTTCCATTCTTTGGTACGGAGGTAATTTTTAGAAAAAAGAGGAGGTGAAATAATTAAATGGCAACTCAAGCAAAAATAGATCACGTAGCTGAACTAGTAGAAAAAATTAAAAAAGCTCAATCAGTTATCTTAGTTGATTATCAAGGAATCAGCGTTAATGAAGAAACTGCATTAAGAAGAAAAATGAGAGAAGCTGGTGCTGAATATCTAGTAGCAAAAAACAGATTATTCAAAATAGCTTTAAAAGAAGCAGGAGTTGAAGATTCTTTTGACGAATTATTAGAAGGAACTACAGCTTTCGCTTTTGGATATGCTGATCCAGTATCTCCAGCAAAAATCGTTTTTGATTTAGCAAAAGATAAGGCTAAAGCAAAACAAGATATATTTAAAATAAAAGGTGGAGTTCTAACAGGAAAAAGAGTTGAAACTGCTGATGTTGAAGCACTAGCTAAATTACCATCAAGAGAACAATTACTTTCTATGTTACTTAACTCAATGCTTGGACCAATCAGAAAACTTGCTTATGCAACTGTGGCTATCGCAGATAAAAAAGAAGCAGCAGCTGAATAATAAGTTGATTTGGTTAAACTGATAAAAAACAATAAAATTTTAAGATAAAGGCACATTTTCGTGTATAAATATTAAGGAGGAAATAATAAATGGCATTCGATAGAGAAAAATTTATAGCTGAATTAGAAGCTATGACTGTTTTAGAATTAAAAGAACTAGTAACTGCATTAGAAGATCACTTTGGTGTAACAGCAGCTGCTCCAGTAGCAGTAGCAGGACCAGCAGTAGCAGAAGCTGCTGAAGAAAAAACTGAATTTGATGTAATCCTAACTGCAGCAGGAGCTAACAAAATAGCAGTTATCAAAGAAGTAAGAGGAATTACTGGATTAGGATTAAAAGAAGCTAAAGAATTAGTAGATAACGGTGGAAAAATTAAAGAAGCTGTTGCTAAAGACGAAGCTGAAGCTATAAAAGAAAAATTAACTGCAGCAGGAGCAACTGTAGAAGTTAAATAATTAATTGGACTTTTAATTTAGAACAATAGATCTTATTTAATTAAAAAAAATAGGCACTCTTATTCAGAGTGCCTTTTTACTAATTATTGAGGATAGCTTAAAAGGATATTTTGTATTACATTTCAATGTAAATTTTTGTTTTGGAACAGTGATAATTAATCATTTGAAAATAGATTTTAGCCTTTTATTTTCAAGCGATTAGGTATTAAACTTTAAGATTAGTAAGGGGTGTGAATTAATGGGGAAACTCGTTGAAAGATTGAATTTTGGAAGGATAAAAGAGAGAGGAACAATGCCTCATTTTCTTGAGTTCCAATTGGATTCCTATGAAGATTTTCTACAAGCTAAAGAGGCTCCAAATAATAGAAAAGATAAGGGGTTAGAATCAGCTTTTAGAGAAATTTTCCCTGTTGAATCTTCTAATGGAGATATCAAGTTGGAGTATGTTTCTTATGAATTACATGAAGCAGAACCACCATTAAATGATGAACTTGAATGTAAGAAAAGAGGAAAGACTTACTCTGGTTCTTTAAAAGTAAGATTAAGACTTACAAATAAAAAGAGTGGAAACGAGATACAAGAATCTCTAGTTTACTTTGGAGAAGTTCCTTTAATGACCGAAAGAGGAACATTTATAATCAATGGAGCTGAAAGAGTTGTTGTATCACAATTACATAGATCTCCTGGAGTATCATTTAATAAAGAGATAAACATTCAAACTGGAAAAGACCTATTCTCAGGAAAAATTATTCCATATAAAGGAACTTGGTTAGAGTTTGAAACTGATAAAAATGATTTCCTAAGTGTTAAGATAGACAGAAAGAAAAAAGTATTAGCTACTGTATTCCTAAAGGCTATTGATTTTTTTGATAACAATACAGAGATAAAAGACTATTTCTTAGAAACTAAGGAATTAGATTTAGCCTCAATATTCCAAAAATACAAAAATAGAGAAGAACTTTTAAGTGTAATTAGAACAAGATTTGAAGGAAGCTTTATTAAAGAAGATATCTATGATGAAGAAACTGGAGAGATCATTGCAGAAGCAGATGCTCTTATAGATGAAGCATTAATTGAATCTTTAATTGATAATAAAGTAGAAAAAGTTGTTTATTGGGAAGTAAAACCAGAAGATAAACTATTAGCTAATACTGTTATGAACGACAGTACACTTACAAAAGAAGAAGCTGTAACTGAAGTATTTAAAAAATTAAGACCTGGAGATTTAGTAACTGTTGAATCAGCTAAATCACTTATTAGACAAATGTTCTTCAACCCTCAAAGATATGATCTTGAGCCAGTTGGAAGATATAAAATGAATAAGAGATTAAAACTTAATGTTCCAGAAGATGAAATCTTACTTACAAAAGAAGATATCATTGCAACAATGAAGTATGTAATTAATCTAAACAATGGAAATGGACATACTGATGATATAGATAACCTTTCAAATAGACGTGTAAGAGGAGTTGGAGAACTTCTTTTAATGCAAATAAAAGCTGGATTATCTAAAATGGGTAAAATGGTAAAGGAAAAAATGACTGTGCAAGATTCAGAAACATTGACTCCACAATCACTTTTAAATACTAGACCATTAAATGCTCTAATATTAGATTTCTTTGGTTCTGGACAATTATCACAATTCATGGACCAATCAAACCCACTAGCTGAACTTACTCATAAGAGAAGAATATCAGCACTAGGACCTGGAGGACTTTCAAGAGAAAGAGCAGGGTTCGAGGTTAGAGACGTACACGATTCTCACTATGGAAGAATATGTCCAATAGAAACTCCAGAAGGACCAAACATTGGACTTATTGGATCACTAGCTATTTATGCTAAAATTAATAAATATGGATTTATTGAAACTCCATATGTAAAAGTAAAAGATGGAAAAGCTGATTTTGATCAAGTTGATTACTTAGCAGCTGATGAAGAAGAAGGATTATTCATTGCCCAAGCGGATACAAAAATTGGAGAAAACAATGAACTTCTTGGAGATGTTGTTTGTAGATATGGACATGAAATTGTAAATATCAGTGGAGAAAAAGTTGATTATCTAGATATTTCTCCTAAACAAGTTGTATCTGTATCAGCAGGACTTATTCCATTCCTTGAGCATGACGACGCCAACAGAGCACTGATGGGATCAAACATGCAAAGACAAGCAGTACCATTATTAAGAACAGAAGCTCCTTACATTGGAACAGGACTAGAAAGAAAAGTTGCTGTTGACTCTGGAGCGGTAGTAACATCTAAAACAGATGGAAAAGTAGTATATGTAGATGCTAAGAAAATAATAATTGAAGATCCAGAAGGAAAAGAACATAAATATAGAATGTTAAACTTTGAAAGATCTAACCAATCAATGTGTTTACACCAAACTCCATTAGTTTCACTTGGAGAAGAAGTTAAAGTTGGAACAGTTATTGCTGATGGACCAGCTACAAAAGGTGGAGATTTAGCACTTGGAAGAAATATTCTAATGGCATTCATGCCTTGGGAAGGATATAACTACGAAGACGCCATCCTAATTTCAGATAGATTAAGAAAAGATGATGTATTTACATCTATCCATGTTGAAGAATATGAAATTGAAGCAAGAAATACTAAACTTGGAGATGAAGAGATCACTAGAGAGATCCCTAACATTTCAGAAGAAGCTTTAAGAAAACTTGATTCAAATGGAATAATAACAGTAGGATCAGAAGTTGGTCCTGGAGATATACTTGTAGGAAAAACTGCTCCTAAGGGAGAAACTGAACCACCTGCAGAAGAAAAACTATTAAGAGCTATCTTTGGAGAAAAAGCAAGAGATGTAAGAGATACATCACTAAGAATGCCTCATGGATCTAAAGGAACTGTAGTAGAGATACTAGAGCTTTCTAGAGAAAATGGAGATGAATTAAAAGCTGGAGTAAACAAAGCTATAAGAGTTCTAGTAGCTGAAAAGAGAAAAATAACTGTAGGGGATAAGATGTCTGGACGTCATGGAAACAAAGGGGTTGTTTCAAGAGTACTTCCAGCAGAAGATATGCCATTCTTAGCAGATGGAACACACTTAGACGTTGTGCTTAACCCACTAGGGGTGCCATCACGTATGAACATAGGACAAGTACTAGAAGTTCACTTAGGTATGGCTATGGGAAATTATAATGGTGGAACACATATTGCAACACCAGTATTCGATGGAGCATCAGAAGAACAAGTTAAAGATTACTTAGAAAAACTAGGATTCCCTAGAAGCGGAAAAGTAGATCTTTATGATGGAAGAACAGGAGATAAATTTGATAACCCTGTTACTGTTGGAAGAATGTACATGTTAAAACTACACCACCTTGTAGAAGATAAAATGCATGCTAGAGCAATTGGACCTTACTCTCTAGTTACTCAACAACCTCTAGGAGGAAAAGCTCAATTTGGAGGACAAAGACTTGGAGAGATGGAAGTTTGGGCACTAGAAGCATATGGAGCATCAAACATTCTACAAGAAATGATGACAGTAAAATCAGACGATGTTACAGGAAGAACAAAAACTTATGAGGCTATCATAAAAGGTGAAGAGATGCCAGATCCAGATTTACCAGAATCATTTAAAGTATTATTAAAAGAATTCCAAGCATTAGCACTAGATGTAGAACTATTTGACTCTGAAGATAATATAATAAATGTTGATGAAGAATTAAATAAAGATGATATGACAACTGAATACTCACCTTTAGCTGATTTAAAAGATTAATTAAATAAGAAATAACTGCTTAGGGAATAATTTGGGTTTAGATTCAAATTATTCCTAATAATAAATCTAATAGCTTTATCTCAATTAAGGAGGCTTTGCATTTAATGGGAATAAGAAGTTTTGAAAAAATAAGAATTAGATTAGCATCCCCTGAAAAGATAGAAGAATGGTCATATGGGGAAGTTACAAAACCTGAAACTATAAACTATAGAACTTTAAATCCAGAAAGAGATGGTCTATTCTGCGAAAAAATATTCGGACCAACTAAAGACTGGGAATGTGCTTGTGGAAAGTACAAAAGAATGAGATATAAAGGTCTTATCTGTGAAAAGTGTGAGGTAGAAGTAACAAGATCTAAAGTAAGAAGAGAAAGAATGGGGCATATCTCACTTGCTGCACCAGTTTCTCATATTTGGTATTCTAAAGGAACTCCAAATAAAATGTCATTAATAATTGGACTATCTCCAAAAGAATTAGAATCTGTATTATATTTTGCTAGATATATAGTAACAGAATCTGGAGAAAGCAACTTAAAAGAAGGAAAAATTCTTACAGAAAAAGAATATAAATTATATAAACAACTATATGGAAATAAGTTTGAAGCTTTAATGGGAGCTGAAGCTATCCTTAAATTATTAGAAAAAACAGATCTTGAAACTCTTAGAGATGAACTTGAAAAAGATCTTGAAGATGTAACTTCATCTCAAAAGAGAAAGAAAGTTGTAAAAAGACTTAAAATAGTTAGAGACTTCTTAGCATCTAACAACAAACCTGAATGGATGATACTAAAAAATGTTCCAGTAATTCCAGCAGATTTAAGACCTATGGTACAACTTGATGGAGGAAGATTTGCTACTTCTGACTTAAACGATCTATATAGAAGAGTTATCAACAGAAATAACAGACTTAAAAAACTTTTAGAAATAAAAGCACCAGAAATCGTTGTAAAAAATGAAAAAAGAATGCTTCAAGAAGCAGTAGATGCTTTAATTGACAATGGAAGAAGAGGAAAACCAGTTGTTGCTCAAAACAACAGAGAGTTAAAATCTCTATCTGATATGTTAAAAGGAAAACAAGGAAGATTTAGACAAAACCTACTTGGAAAAAGGGTTGACTACTCAGCGAGATCGGTTATCGTTGTAGGACCATCTCTAAAAATGAACCAATGTGGAATCCCTAAGAAAATGGCTCTTGAACTATACAAACCATTTATTATGAGAGAACTTGTAAAAAGAGAACTTGCATCAAATATCAAAACAGCTAAAAAATTAGTTGAAGATGCAGATGATAAAGTATGGGATGTAATTGAAGATGTTATTCAAGATCACCCAGTTCTATTAAACAGAGCTCCGACTCTTCACAGACTATCTATTCAAGCATTTGAACCAGTACTAATTGAAGGAAAAGCAATTAGACTTCACCCATTAGTATGTTCTGCATTCAATGCTGACTTCGACGGAGACCAAATGGCAGTACACTTAATGCTATCTCCAGAAGCTATAATGGAAGCTAAATTATTAATGTTAGCACCAAACAACATTATATCTCCATCAAACGGAGAACCAATCGCAGTTCCGTCTCAAGACATGGTTATGGGATGTTTCTATATGACTAAAGACAGACCAGGATCTAAAGGAGAAGGAAAAGCATTCTCAAATATAGAACAAGCACTTACTGCATATCAAAATGGAGTACTAGATACTCATGCAATGATTAAAGTAAGAATAAATGGAGAAATGGTAGAAACTACTCCAGGAAGATTAATGTTCAATGAAATCCTACCTGAAGTTGACAAACAATACCATGTAACATTTGGTAAATCACAATTAAAGAAACTTATCGCTAAATTATATGATGAGCATGGATTTACTGAAACAGCAGAATTAATCAATAAGATTAAAGACTTCGGATATCACTATGGAGCAATGGCAGGGGTATCAGTAGGTATAGAAGACCTTGAAATTCCTGCAGCTAAGAAAGAGATACTTGCTGATGCTGATAGAAGAGTTGCTGAAATAGATAATGATTATAAAGAAGGAAAAATCATTAACGAAGAAAGATATAGAAAAACAATCGCAGTTTGGTCAGAAGCTACAGAAGCTGTTACAAAAGCAATGATGGATGGACTAGACCAATTCAACCCAGTTTACATGATGGCGAACTCAGGAGCCAGAGGTAACATATCTCAGATGAGACAACTTGCTGCCATGAGAGGAAACATGGCCGATACACAAGGAAGAATCATTGAGGTACCTATTAAAGCTAACTTCCGTGAAGGACTAACAGTATTAGAGTTCTTCATGTCATCACATGGAGCTAGAAAAGGACTAGCAGATACTGCCCTAAGAACTGCCGATTCAGGATACTTAACAAGAAGACTTGTTGATATTTCTCATGAAGTTATTGTTAAAGCTGAAGATTGTGGAACAACTCAAGGAATTGAAGTTGGAGAACTAGTTTCAGATGGTAAAGTAATTGAGAAATTAGATGAAAGAATTAGAGGAAGAGTTCTTGCTGAAGATCTAGTATTTGAAGGAGAAGTAATCGCTACTAGAAATACTATGATTGGTAAAGAATTAATTGATAAAATCAATGAACTTGGAATAAGAAAAGTTAAAATCAGATCTCCATTAACTTGTTCTCTAGAAAAAGGAGTATGTCAAAAATGTTATGGTATGGACCTTTCTAACCATAGAGAAATACTTCTTGGAGAAGCAGTTGGAGTTATCGCTGCTCAATCAATCGGAGAACCAGGTACACAGCTTACAATGAGAACGTTCCATACAGGAGGAGTTGCAACAGCAGCAACAGTTGTAAGTGGAGTTAGAGCTGAAAACTCTGGTAAAGTAGTTTATAGAGATGTTAAAACTCTAGAAAATGAAAAAACTGGAGAACAAATCGTAGTTAGCCAATCAGCTAAATTAATCATTGGAAACTATGACTATGAAATTCCATCAGGATCTATATTAAAAGTTAAAGAGGGAGATAATGTTGAAATTGGAGATACTCTAGTAACATTTGATCCATTCCATATCCCTATTATCGCTGACCAAGATGGTAGAATTGAATATAGAGAACTTTATGTTAAAGAAAACTATGATGAAAAATATGACGTTACTGAATACATGGCAATTAAACCAGTAGAATCAGGAGATATCAACCCAAGAGTAGTTGTATTTGACAATGAAGGAAATGCAAAAGGAAGCTATGTTATCCCATTTGGAGCTTACTTAATGGTAAGAGAGGGAGAAGAAGTTAAAAAAGGTCAAACAATAGCTAAGATCATCAAAGAAGGAGCCGGAACAAAAGATATCACTGGAGGTCTTCCAAGAGTTCAAGAGCTATTTGAAGCAAGAAATCCTAAAGGTAAAGCAATGCTTACTGAAATAGAAGGAAAAGTAGAAGTTACTGGTAAGAAGAAAAAAGGTATGAGAGTTATCCTAGTTAAATCTACAAGTGACTCAAAAGACTTTAAAGAATACTTAGTACCAGTTGGAGAACGTTTAGTTGTAACAGATGGTATGCTTGTTAAAGCTGGAGATAAAATTACAGAAGGAGCAATTTCTCCATTTGACATCTTAAATATCAAAGGACTTGTAGCTGCAGAACAATTTATCCTTGAATCAGTACAACAAGTATATAGAGACCAAGGAGTTGGAGTTAACGACAAGCACATTGAGATCATCGTTAAACAAATGTTTAAGAAAGTAAGAATAATCGATTCAGGAGCATCTCTATTCTTAGAAGATGAAGTGGTTGAAAAGAGAGTAGTAGACCTAGAAAATGCAAGATTAAAAGAATTAGGAAAACCATTAATTCAATATGAACCAATTATTCAAGGTATTACTAAAGCTGCTGTAAATACAGGAAGCTTTATCTCTGCTGCATCATTCCAAGAAACTACAAAAGTACTTTCAAATGCTGCTATTGAAGGAAAAATTGACTTCTTAGAAGGATTGAAAGAAAACGTAATCATCGGTAAGAAGATACCTGCTGGAACTGGATTCAGTGCATATAAGAAGATAAGAGTTAAAAAATTATCAGAAGAAGAATAATAAAATAAGAATAGGCGACATAATATAGTCGCCTATTCCTGTATTATTTTACTGTTCTTGGAGGAAAAAATATGAGAAGTATGACAGGTTATTCTAAACTTAATTTTGAAGATGAAAAGTTTGCTATTAATTTAGAGCTAAAAAGTGTTAATAATAAAAATTTAAATTTAAAAATAAAACTTCCATATAATTTAAATTTTTTGGAAAATGCTATAAGAACAGAGGTAGCCTCAAAAATAAGTAGAGGATCATTAGATCTAAAAATAGAATTTGAAGATAAGAGAGAACTTGGAGAGATCTTCGATTATGATAGAAGTCTAAGTTCAGCTTATATGAAGATTCTAAAAGAGATGGAAAATGACTTTGATGAAAAATTTACAAATAAAATGGACATTTTAGTTAGAAATTTAAATGTAATAAAGAAAAATGATTTTGAAATAGATGAAAATGAGTATTCAAAATTTATTTTAGAAAAGATACAAGAACTTTTAGTTGGATTTATAAAGACTAAAGAGGATGAGGGAAATAGACTAAGACTTTATTTTATGGAGAGAATAGAGGTTCTTGAAAGTAAGATAGAGGAAATTAAAAAGTTTAAAGATATAGTAGTAAGCAATTATAAGACAAAATTATTAGAGAGACTTGAAAAGATAAAAGAAGAAGTAGAATTTAAAGAGGAAGATATTTTAAAAGAGATTCTATTATTTACAGATAAATCAGATATCTCAGAAGAAATTTCAAGATTGGATAGTCATTTAACACAATTAAAATTAGAAATGAATAGTTCTGAAATTGCTATTGGGAAAAAGATTGATTTTATACTTCAAGAGATTTTTAGAGAGCTAAATACAACAGGGGTAAAATGCAACTTATATGATATTTCTAAATTAGTTGTAGAGAGTAAAAATGAATTGGAAAAGATAAGAGAACAAGCTATGAATATTGAATAGGAGGGCAATTACATGAAGCCAGTGAATATAGGGTTTAACAATATGGTAATGGATGAGAGAATAGTAGCTATTATAAATCCTGATTCAGCACCAAGTAGAAGATTAAGAGAGGAAGCAAAACTTGAAAATCGTTTGATAGATGCTACTCTTGGAAAGAAAACAAAAACCTTAATAATAACTGACTCAAATCATGTGATAATGTCAGCTATAAATCCAGAAACCATATCATTGAGAATAGGAAAAGGAGAATAACGATGTCAAAAGGAAATCTATATGTAGTATCTGGACCAAGTGGAGCTGGGAAATCAACTATATGCAGATTGGTTCGCAAAATGCTTGGAATTAATTTAGCAACTTCTGCCACTACTAGAGAACCTAGAACAGGAGAGGTAGATGGAAGAGATTACTATTTTTTAACTAAAGAGGAATTTTTAAGAAAAGAAAAAAATGGTGACTTTTTAGAGTATGCTACAGTACATGGAAATTACTATGGAACTTTAAAATCAGAAGTTGAAAATAGATTGGCTAAGGGAGAAAATGTAATACTAGAAATAGATGTACAAGGTGGATTACAAGTTAGAGATCAATACCCAGATGCAAATCTTATATTCTTTAAAACTCCTACTAATGCAGATTTAGAAGCAAGATTAAGAGGTAGAAAAACAGATAGTGAAGAGACTATTCAATTAAGACTTGCTAACTCTATTAAAGAATTAGAGTATGAAAAAGAGTATGATATGACAATAATAAATTATACTGTTGAACAAGCATGTGAAGAGTTGAAAAAAATTATTGAAGAGAAGAGTAAATAGGAGGATATTATGAAAAAAGAGATAATTTATGATGAACTTTTAGAAAGAATACCTAATAAATATATTTTAACTATTATAAGTGGACAAAGAGCAAGAGAAATAGGAAAAGGAGATCAACTATTAACTAAATGCAGTAAAAAAGATACTGATGTAAAAAAAGCTTTTAGAGAGATACTTGATGGAAAAATTGGGTATGAATTTGCTGAAGACAAAGTTGAGGACTAATATGTTAAAAAAAATTTTTGTTCTTTTTGTCTCTATTGTACTTTTATTAGGTTGCAATAAAGAGATTAAAAAGTTTGAAAGTGAAAAATTTCTTTTTGGAACATATATAAGAATCACTGTTTATGACAGTGATGAGAAACTAGCTAGAGAATCTATGGAAAAAGCTTTTGAAGAGATAGCTAGAATAGATCAAAAGTTCAATAGTAAAGTTCCAGAAAGTGTTATAGGAAGATTAAACTCTTCAGAAAATAAAAGTGTAAAATTGGATGAAGAGGGAAAATACTTATTTAATGAAGTAAATAAGATGTATGAGCTTTCAAATAAAAAATATGATATAACAATAGAACCTCTTTTAAAAACTTGGGGCTTTGGAGAGGTAGCAAAATTATCTGTTCCTACATTTGAGGAGATAAAAAAAGTTCAAGAAGTAATAGATTTTTCTAAGGTTAAGATTGAAGGAGATAATTTAATAATAGAATCTCCAGTAAAAAGCATAGATACAGGATCATTTTTAAAGGGATATGCTGTACAAAAAGCTAAGGAAAAATTAGAAGAAAAGGGAATAAAAAGTGCTTTTATAACTAGTATTTCAAGTATTGATGTAATAGGAACAAAACCTGAAAATAAACCATGGAGAATAGGAGTACAAAATCCTCAAGCTCCAGATCAGATATTAGGTGTAGTTGAACTTAACAATGAAAGTATGGGAGTATCTGGAGACTATCAAACATATGTTGAGATAGATGGAAAGAGATATCACCATATTTTAGATAAAACTACAGGATATCCTATATCAGATAAAAAGATGGTGCTTGTAATTTGTGATAATGCTTTTATAGCTGATATGTACTCAACAGCATTCTTTACTATGCCTATAGAAAAGATCATTTCTTATGCTGAGAAAGATCAAAAAATGAAAGTTTTAGTAGTGGATAAAGAGATGAGAATTTTTAAGTCAAAAAATCTTGAATTTTTTGAAAAATAAAAGAAAATTTAAATAAAAATACTTGTAATAATTTAATTTTTCAAATATAATGTAGTGTGTGTGTAAATTAATAATTAATATATTAGGAGGATTATCTAAATGGAACAAATGTTTATTTACGTTGGGATAGCCGCTGGGATTATAGCTTTAGTTGCAGCATTTGGTTATTCTAAAAAAGTGGAAAGTTATCAAATTAACATTCCAAGAGTAGCAGAAATAACTGATGCTATTAGAGAGGGAGCTATGGCTTTCCTAGTTGCTGAATACAAAATACTAGTATATTTTGTAATCGCAGTTGCTGTATTATTAGGAATTTTCTTAAGTCCTAAAGTTGCTATCACATTCGTATGCGGAGCTATCACTTCTGCAATTGCTGGAAACGTAGGAATGAGAATTGCTACTAAAGCAAACGGAAGAACTTCAATAGCTGCTAAAGAAGGAGGACTTTCAAAAGCTCTAGACGTTGCATTTGCTGGAGGAGCTGTAATGGGTCTTTCTGTTGTTGGACTTGGAATGCTTTTATTAACAGTTATGATAATGATATTCAATGCTGATATGTCAATCGTTACTGGATTCGGAATGGGAGCTTCTTCAATCGCTCTATTTGCAAGAGTTGGAGGAGGAATCTACACTAAAGCTGCAGACGTTGGAGCTGACCTTGTTGGTAAAGTAGAAGCTGGAATCCCTGAAGATGACCCTAGAAACCCTGCTACAATCGCTGACAACGTTGGAGATAACGTTGGAGACGTTGCTGGAATGGGAGCAGACTTATTTGAATCTTATGTTGGATCAATAATCGCTGCTATGACAATTGGAGCTACTTTAGCAGTATCAAGAGGAAATGCTGGATACCTAGTTGCACCTCTATTAATCGCTGCTTTCGGAATTGTAACTTCAGTTATAGCTACATTAACAGTTAAAACTAACAATCCTGATGAAGTTTACCACAAACTTGAAAACGGAACAAGAATTGCTGGAGTACTTTCTCTAGTTGCTTCATTTGGAATTATTAAATACTTAGGATTAGAAATGGGAATATTCTATGCTATCGTTGCTGGACTAGTAGCAGGATTAATCATAGCATACTTCACAGGACTATATACAGATACTGGTAAAAAAGCAGTTAACAGAATTTCTGATGCTGCTAAAACTGGACCAGCTACAACTATAATCGAAGGATTAGCAGTTGGAATGGAATCAACAGTTGCACCTATCGTTATCATTGCTATCGCTATCATCGTTGCTTACATGGCATCTAAAGATATCTCAGGAATCTACGGAATTTCAGTAGCAGCAGTTGGAATGCTAGCAAGTACAGGAATGGTTGTTGCAGTTGACGCTTATGGACCAGTTGCAGATAACGCTGGAGGAATTGCAGAAATGTCTGAATTACCTCACGAAGTAAGAGAATGTACAGATAAACTTGACGCAGTTGGAAACTCAACAGCAGCAGTTGGAAAAGGATTCGCTATCGGATCAGCAGCTCTTACAGCTCTATCTCTATTTGCAGCTTATAAAGAAGCAGTTCAAGCAGCTACAGACTTCGACTTCGTTATTGAAGTAACTAACCCAGAAGTTATAGTTGGACTATTCATCGGAGGAATGTTAACATTCTTATTCTCAGCTCTTACTATGACTGCAGTTGGTAAAGCAGCTATGGAAATGGTTGAAGAAGTTAGAAGACAATTTAGAGAAATTCCTGGAATCATGGAAGGAAAAGGAAAACCTGACTATAAGAGATGTGTTGAAATTTCTACTCACTCTTCATTAAAAGAAATGATTCTACCTGGAATCCTTGCTATAGTTGTTCCAGTAGGAATTGGACTTTGGTCAGTAGCAGCTCTTGGAGGATTACTAGCAGGATCTCTTGTAACTGGTGTACTTATGGCTATCATGATGGCTAACGCTGGAGGAGCTTGGGACAACGCTAAGAAACAAATCGAAGCTGGATACAAAGGTGACGGTAAAGGTTCTGACAGACATAAAGCAGCAGTAGTTGGAGATACAGTAGGAGATCCATTCAAAGATACTTCTGGACCAGCTCTAAACATCCTTATTAAATTAATGAGTATTGTTGCTCTTGTACTAGTACCATTATTTGTTAAATTTATGTAATTAAGATAATTAGGACAATCGAAAGATTGTCCTTTTTTCTTTTGGTAAAAAACGAATATTAATAAGAATAATATTAGTTGAAAATAAATTATAAATATTATATACTCTTTGTAAGAAGATATTAATAATCAGATATAGGGGGAAAAATTATGGCTACAGAGTTAAGTTTAAAAAAAGGTAATTTAACAAAAAAAGGATTAGTTGGTTTTTCTTGGACAACATTTTTCTTTGGACTTTTTGTTCCTTTATTTAGAGGAGATTGGTTATGGGCAATAATAATGTTTGTTGTAGGTTGTGTAACTTGTGGAGTTTCAAATATTGTTTTAGCATTTTTCTATAATAAAGTATATACATCAAAATTATTAGAAAATGGTTGGGAACCAGCAGATGAACATTCTAAAAAGATTTTAATCGAAAAAGGAATGATAACAGAATAGAAAATTAAAAAATTTTAAATTTAATTAGAGGAATAGGAAATATTTTCTATTCCTTTTTATATATAAATGTTATACTAAATTATAACTTATAATTTAGGAGGAAGTAGTATGAAAAATTTTGTGTATAACATTCCTACAAAGATATTTTTTGGTAAAGGACAAGTAAAAAAAATAGGTCCAGAGATTTTAAAATATGGGAAAAAAGTTTTACTTGTATATGGAAAAGGTAGTATAAAATCAAATGGAATTTATGATAAAGTAATAGAAATTTTAAAAGCACATGAGATAGAATATTTTGAAGTAGCTGGAGTAGATCCAAACCCTAGAACAGAAACAGTTTATCATGGAGCTGATCTATGTAAAAAACATGGAATAGATCTAATTTTAGCTATGGGTGGAGGAAGTACAATAGATTGTTCAAAGGCAATAGCTCTTCAAAGTAAATATGATGGAGATTTCTGGCAAGATTTCTATATTGATAGAAAATATAAATTGATAAAAGATGTAACACCAGTAGCTTCTATACTTACATTAGCAGCAACTGGAAGTGAGATGAATGGAAGTGCAGTTATTTCAAATTTAGCAACTAATATGAAGATGGGATTTACTCATGATAGATTAAAACCAGTTTTTTCAGTTGAAGATCCAGAATATACATATTCAGTAAGTAAATACCAAACTTGTGCTGGAGCAATAGATATAATGAGCCACTTGTTTGAACAATATTTTTCTGTGGAAAAAGATGGATTTTTACAAAATAGAGTGATAGAAGGATTGATGAAAACAATAATTCACTATGCTCCGATAGCAATAGAAAATCCAAGAGATTATGAAGCAAGAGCAAATATTATGTGGACAAGTTCTTTAGCACTAAATGATCTTGTAGATTATGGAAAAGAGTCAACAGATTGGGCAACTCATCAAATAGAACATCAATTAAGTGCTGTATATGATATAACTCATGGAATTGGATTGGGAATTATTACACCAGCTTGGATGAAATATGTATTATCAGCTGAAAATATCCATAGATTTGTAGATTATGGAAAAAATATTTGGAATTTAAGTGGAAGCGATAGAGAGATAGCAGAGAAAGCAATAGAAAAAACACAAGAATTCTTTATTTCATTAGGTTGTCCAGCTAATTTGAGAGAGATAAACATTGATGATTCTAATTTTGAATTGATGGCAGGAAATGCAACTTTTAGAGGAAGAATTGGATCAATGAAAAAATTAAGCAAAGAAGATGTAATAGAAATATATAAATTAGCTTTATAATAACATATAAAATGCCAGTAAGAAAACAATTTTTTATTGGCATTTTTTTTGTTAAAAAAATTCTAAATTTGACAAATAAAGGGTATAATAGTATAATTTTTTTATATAAAAATATTGAAAAGGGGATAAATATGGATAATTTTTTTTATAAGGTAAGAAAAGATCTACATGAGATACCAGAGATAGCTTTAGAAGAATACAACACAAGTAAATATATTAGAGATTTCTTAAAGAATTTAGATATAAAATATGTTGAAATTGAGAGAAGCACATTAGCTATTTTTGAAGGAGAGGAAGATAATTGGATAGGATTTAGAGCTGATATAGATGCTTTACCTATTCAAGAAGAGGGAGAAAAGGATTATAGATCGAAAATAGATGGAATGATGCATGCTTGTGGACATGATGGACATACAACAAATCTATTATACTTTGCTAAATGGTTAAGTGAAGAGTTAAGAAATGGAAAAAAATTGAAAAAATCTGTAATGCTGATTTTCCAATCTGGAGAAGAGGGAAAAGGTGGAGCAAGATTTGTAGCTAATTCAGAATTTTTTAAAAGTAAAAAGTTTGATGGAATATTTGCACTACATTTAAATCCAGAGATTGAAGAGGGAAAAATAGCAACAACAGTAGGAGCAGTAAGTTTTCAAAATATAAACTTTGATATAGAGATAGTTGGAAAAGGGTGTCACGGAGCTCAACCACACAAGGGAATAGATTCTATATTAGTTGGAGCAAAATTAGTTGAAGCATATCAATCAATCATCTCAAGAAACTTAGAGCCTTCAGAAACAGCAGTTTTAACAATAGGAAGTTTTAAAGCTGGAGAGGTAAGAAATATTATTCCTGAAAAAGTAAATATTTTAGGAACAATAAGAATGCTAAACACAGATTTAATAGAATTATTTAGAGAAAGAGTTACCAATATAAATAGAGGGTTGGAAGTTGCTTTTGGAGTAAAAATAAATATGGTATTTAATCCATTCTATCCACCAGTGATAAATGATGAAGAGCTATATAAAAAACTTGAAAAGGTAGTTCCAGAAGAAAAATTAATAAAATCAACTAGATTAAATGGATCAGAAGATTTTTCATTCTATCTACAAAATGGTAATAAAGGATTGATGTTTTTATTGGGAACAAGAAATGAGGAGAAAAATTTTATATATCCTCTTCACAATCCAAAATTTGATTTTGATCCTAAAGCCTTAGAATTAGGATTTGAAATATTTAAAGGATTATTATTAGAGATGAAAGCATTTTAAAAAATGTAATATAGGGCTGTTACAACATTAGCTTGTAGCAGCTTTTTTATTTGCTTAAATTTAGGGAAAGGTTAAAAAGGAAACATTATAGTAATTTTTTATTCACTTTTATGAGGGAGATGGGAAATATGATAGAAATATTTCAATAAATATGGTAGAATTTAATGAATAATAATGAGGTGATAAGAAATGGAACTAAATATTCCTAAACATATAGCTATAATAATGGACGGAAATGGAAGAT
The DNA here is from genome assembly GCA_900543175.1 of uncultured Fusobacterium sp. Taxonomy (GTDB): domain Bacteria; phylum Fusobacteriota; class Fusobacteriia; order Fusobacteriales; family Fusobacteriaceae; genus Fusobacterium_A. The sequence continues at coordinate 13,892 of UQQO01000007.1, read as the reverse complement.
GGGCTAAAAAAAGAGGGCTACCCAGAACTTTAGGACATAGAGAGGGAGCAAAATCTTTAAGAAAGATAATAACACATGCTGCAAAGTTAGGGATAAAACATCTTACAGTATATGCCTTTTCAACAGAAAACTGGAAGAGAAGTAAGGAAGAGGTAGAGGCTTTGATGTTTCTATTTAAAACTTATCTAAAAGGCGAAGAAAAAAATATAATGGAAAATAATATAAAATTTACAGTTTCTGGAAGAGAGGAAAATGTAAGTGAATCACTATTGACAGCAATAAGAAGATTAGAGGAGCTAAGTAAAAATAATACAGGACTTAATCTAAATATAGCTTTTAACTATGGTGGACGTGCTGAGATTATAGATGGTATAAACAGATTATTAAAAGATGGGAAAAAAGAGATAATAGAGGAGGAGTTCTCAAAATATATGTATAGAGATATTCCTGATCCAGAACTTTTAATAAGAACAAGTGGAGAGTTAAGAATATCAAACTTTTTACTATGGCAGATAGCATATTCAGAGATCTATATAACAGATACTTTATGGCCTGATTTTGATGAGAAAGAGTTGGACAAAGCAATAGAAAGTTATAATAAAAGAGACAGAAGATTTGGAGGAGTTAAATAATGCTGAGCAGAATAATGGTAGCTATAATAGGAATACCAGTTCTTATTTGGATTCTATATAGTGGAGGGATACCTTTATTAATCTTTACAAATATAATAGTAGGTATGGCTACATATGAATTTTACAACATGGCAGAAATTGGAGGAAAGAAACCTTATAAAATAGTGGGAATATTAGGAGCTTTAGCAATACCTAATATACTTTTCTTAAATCAATTGGGAAAAATAGAGATAGATAATATGTTTGTATTCTCTATGTTTACAGTTTTATTAATAGGGTATAGAGTTCTTCAAAACAGAGTTGAAAATTCAAGTGCAGATTTAGGAGTAACACTGTTAGGTGCTTTATATGTATCAGTTCTATTTTCTCATGTGATACTTATAAGTTTTTTACCAAATGGAGGAAAGTGGCTATTAACAGCACAGATAATGGTTTGGGTTTGTGATACATTTGCATACTTTACAGGACTAACAATAGGAAGAAAAATATTTAAAAGAGGGTTCAGTAGTATAAGTCCTAAAAAATCAATAGAGGGATCTTTAGGAGGAATATTTTTTACAATCTGTTCTCTATATTTTTTAGAAAAGTATTTCAAGCTTTTAGAAAATGGAGATTTAGGATTATTTAATATAATTATAATTGGAGTGTTTATCAGTATTGTTGCACAGATTGGAGACTTAGGAGAGTCTATGTTTAAAAGAGAGTTTAAAGTTAAAGACTCTGGAACAATATTGAGAGGGCATGGTGGAATATTAGATAGATTTGATAGTATGCTTTTTGTAGCTCCAGTTGTTTATTATCTATTAAAAATTGTAGTACTATAATATAAAATTATTGGGTGAAAAATTGTATTCACCCTGTTTTTTTCGTAGGAGGAAGGGTTAATGAAAAGAATAGTAGTATTAGGTTCAACAGGAAGTATAGGAACAAGTGCATTAGATGTAATAAGAAATAGTAATGGGAAATTTCAAGTAGTAGCTTTAAGTGGAAATAGAAATCATAAGTTATTGATTGAGCAGATAAAAGAGTTTTCTCCTAAGTATGTTTGTGTAGGAACTGAAGAGGGATATTTAGAGATCTCAAGAGAGTTTCCAGAAATAAAACTATTCTTAGGAGATAGTGGATTGACAGAATTAGCTAACTTAAAAGATTATGATATTCTTTTAACAGCTGTAAGTGGAGCTATAGGAATAGAAGCAACAGTGGCAGGGATAAAAAATGAAAAAAGAATAGCTCTTGCTAATAAGGAAACAATGGTTGCAGCTGGAGGATATATAAATAAACTTTTAAAAGAGTATCCAAAGGCAGAGATAGTACCAGTAGATAGTGAGCATTCAGCAATATTTCAATCTATGTTAGGTGGAAGAAAAAATGAGGTAAACAAGCTTATAATCACTGCTAGTGGAGGAACTTTTAGAGGAAAAAGTGTAGAGGAACTAAAAAATGTAAAAGTAGAAGATGCACTTAAACATCCTAACTGGTCTATGGGTAAAAAAATAACAATAGACTCGTCATCTTTAGTTAATAAAGGGTTAGAAATAATAGAAGCACACGAACTTTTTGGAGTAGATTATGATCATATAGAGGTTTTAGTTCACCCTCAAAGTATAATTCATTCTATGGTGGAGTTTAAAGATAGAGCTGTAATAGCACAACTAGGAGCACCAGATATGAAACTACCAATTCAATATGCTTTTACATATCCAGAGAGAGAAGCAAATATAGTTTTTGAACCTCTTGACTTTACAAAAGCCTCAACATTGACTTTTGAAAAGGTAGACAATAAAACTTTCAAAGGAGTAGAACTTGCATATAGAGCAGGAAGAACTGGAAAGTCTATGCCAGCAGTGTTTAATGCAGCAAATGAAGTGGCAGTAGAATTGTTTATGAAAGGAAAAATAGGATTTTTAACAATATATGAGATAATAGAAAAAGCTATGGAAAGACATATTCCTATTGAGATAGATAGTGTTGAAACTGTTAAAAGTGTAGACAGAGAGACAAGAGAATGGGTATATAGTGAATATGGAGAGAAAGAGGAGTAAAAATGGGAAAACTTATAGTTATAGAAGGAACAGATTCAAGTGGAAAAGAGACACAAACTAAGAAATTATTTGAGAAATTAGAGGAGAAAGATTTAAAAGTAAAAAAAATATCTTTTCCTAATTATGATAGTCCAGCTTGTGAACCAGTAAAGATGTACCTAGCAGGAGCATTTGGAGAAGAGGCAATGAAGGTAAATCCTTATCCTGTATCTACAATGTATGCAATAGATAGATATGCCTCATTTAAAACAGATTGGGAAAAATTCTATAATGAAGATGGAATAATAGTTACAGATAGATATGTAACTTCAAATATGGTACACCAAGCTTCTAAAATCAGAGATTTAGATGAAAAGAAAAAATATCTAAATTGGCTAGAAGATTTAGAGTATGAGAAAATGGGGATACCTTGTCCAGATTTGGTAATATTTTTAAATATGCCAACAGAGATGGCTGTAAGATTAATGGCAGAGAGAAAAAATAAGATAACTGGTGAGGAGAAAAAGGATATTCATGAGAGAGATAAGGAATATTTAAAGGAATCTCATGCAAATGCTTGTAAAATAGCTAATATATATAATTGGAAAGAGATAAAATGTAACGATGGAGAGAGAATAAAAACTATTGAAGAGATAGGAGAAGAGGTTTTTTCTCTTGTAGAAGAAGTAGTTTTATAATGGAGGATATAGATGAACATAATAGCAGCAATAATTGTACTAGGAATAATAATATTTATTCATGAACTAGGACATTTTGTTACAGCAAAGTTTTTTAAGATGCCTGTAAGTGAATTTTCTATTGGGATGGGACCTCAAGTATACTCATATGATACAATAAATACAACATACTCTTTTAGAGCAATTCCACTAGGTGGTTTTGTAAATATAGAGGGGATGGAAGTTGATAGCAAGGTAGAAGATGGTTTTAATAGTAAGTCACCTTTTGCTAGATTAGTAGTATTATTTGCTGGTGTATTTATGAACTTTCTGCTTGCTTTTTCTATTATTTTTATAATGCTTAATATAAATGGAAAAGCTGTTCAAAATAGGGAAGCAGTAGTAGGACATGTTTTAGAAAATAGTAATGGAAGTAAAGTTTTATTTCCTAAAGATAAGATCTTATCAATAAATGGAGTAGAGATCAACAGTTGGGATGATATAGGAAAAACTATAAGCAATATAGATAAAAAAGAGGATATAAAGCTTGTTGTTGAGAGAGAGAATGAGAAAAAGAATATAGATTTGAAATTGACTTATGAGCCTGAAACAAAAAGATATATATTGGGAATTTTACCAGATTATCATATAGAGAAATTTACCCTAGGAGAGTCTATAAAAGCTAGTTTTTTAGGAGTAAAAAAGATAATGGTAGATACTTTAGATGGACTAAAAATGATAATAAGTGGAAAGATAAAGAGTGAAGAGATAAGTGGACCAATAGGAATAATAAGAGTTGTTGGCGAAGCCTCTAAAGAGGGAATAGGAATTGTTGCTTGGTTGACAGCACTTCTTTCTGTAAATGTAGGGATTTTGAATTTACTTCCTCTTCCTGCACTTGATGGAGGTAGAATAATATTTGTTTTACTAGAATTAGTAGGAATAAAAGTTAATAAAAAGATAGAGGAGAGAATACATGCAGCAGGGATGATGTTGCTATTTGCGCTATTTATTTATATCTCAGCTAATGATATTTTTAATCTTACAAAGTAGCTTAAAGACTGATTTTACACATATTATTACTAAAAAAATAAAAAATAGTCTTGAAAAAATACAGAATATCTATTATAATACATTATAGTAGAAAACAATAAAATATGAATTATTTTTGAAAATAACGATATAAATAGGGAGGCTGGGTATGAAGAATGCTATTTTAGCGATTTCAGAAAGAAAAGAAACATTAAAGCAAATAAGAAAAGAACTTTCAGAGCAATATGAAATTATAACATTTAATAATCTTCTTGACGCATTGGATATGTTAAGAGAAAGTGATTTTGATATTGTACTATTAGATGAGTACTTAACATGGTTTAACTTTGCAGAGGCAAAGAGAAAACTAAATGGTATTGGAAAAGACTTTGTAGTAGTTGCTCTTTTAGATGATGAAAATGAAGAGATTTTAAACGAATTAAAAAATGCTGATATCTATAACTATATGATGAAGCCAGTTGAATTAAGAGAGATGAACAGAATAATAATGCCAGCTCTTAAAAATCTTGAAATTTTAAAAGAAAAGAGAAAATTAGAGGAAAAATTACTAAGTAGTGAAGAGGAAACTGAAATAGTAGGACAATCTTCAAGAATTAAAGATGTTAAAAACCTAATAGAAAAAGTTGCTGAAAGCGATCTACCTGTTCTTATTACTGGAGAAAATGGACTTGGAAAAGAGCTAGTAGCTAAAGAGATCTTCAAGAAAAGTGACAGAAGAAAAAATAATTACATTGTTGTAAGTTGTGCATCTATGCCAGAAGAAACAATGGAAAGAGAACTTTTCGGATATGAAAGAGGAGCATTTACAGGAGCTAATGCAAGTAAAAAAGGACTTTTAGAAGAAGCTGATGGAGGAACTATGTTCTTAGATGATATTTCAGCTATGGATGTAAAAATTCAATCTAAACTTCTAAGAGTTATTGAATATGGAGAGTTAAAAAGAGTTGGAGGAAATAAAACTAGAAGAGTAGATGTAAGATTTATAGTTGCTAGTGATAAAGACCTTAAAGATGAAACAGAAAAGGGAAAATTCAGAAAAGATCTATACCATAGATTAACTGTATTCCCAATTGAAGTTCCACCTCTAAGAGATAGAAAAGAGGATATCCCTCTACTAGCTAACTACTTCTTAAATAAGATAGTTAGAGAACTTCATAGAGATACTCCAGTTATTTCAGGAGAAGCTATGAAATACTTAATGGAATACTCATATCCTGGAAATATTAGAGAGTTAAAAAATATGATAGAAAGAATGGTTATCCTTTCAACAGATAAGATAATTGGAATAGAGGATCTACCACTTGAAATAAAAATGAAATCTGATACTGTTGAAAATAAAACAGTTGTAGGAGTTGGACCATTAAAAGATATCCTTGAACAAGAGATATATAGTTTGGCAGATGTAGAAAAAGTAGTTATAGCTATTGCTCTACAAAAAACAAGATGGAATAAACAAGAAACTTCAAAACTTCTTGGAATAGGAAGAACAACTCTTTATGAAAAAATTAGAAAATATGGTTTAGATTTTAAATAAAAAGAACTAATTGAAAATAATATAAGCTATACATAAAAAAGGAAAGGGGAGTTTATCAGAGAATATCTGATAATACATAATTATGGCAATTAGAAAATTTCGTAAACAGATGAAACCTATTATCTGGTTTGTCACTATATTATTTGTATTAAGTGGAAGTTATTTAACAATAATGAACCTTAAAGGAAGTATGAGTAGTGGTGGAGCAACTTATGCTTTTAAATTAGATGGAGAAAAAATATCAAAACTTGAAGTAGAAAGAACAAAAGCTACAATGATTGATGGTTACTCAAAGTATTTAGGAGATAAAATAGATAGAAGTTTAATTGACATTATAGCTTTTAATGAAGTTATTAATAAGAATATTACTTTAAAGATAGCTGATGATTTAAAAGTAAAAGTCCCTGGAAGTGAAGTTAGTGAACAATATGATAGAATAGAAAGTTCTATTGGAAATAAGGAACAATTTAAGAGAATGTTACAAGTACAAGGGTACACAAGAAAAAGCTTTAAAGAGGAGCTAGAAAAAAATCTTATTGTAGCAAAAACTCTTGAAAAGATTCGTGAAAATGTTGTTCCGACAGAAGATGAAATAAAAGAATTCTATGATGAAAATCAATATACTATGTTTAACGGGAAAAAGTTAGATGAAGTTAAAGATAGTATAGTAAAAGAGTTAAAAGAGATAAAGGGTAATGAAGAGTATGCAGTATTATTAGAGCAATATAGAAATAAGATAAAATTGGATAATATTGCTGATGAGTATTCTGCATATGTTGAAAAACCTGAATTAGAATCAGATGGATTTGTTGTTACAAATTTAGATATGGCAAGAAAAACTTTACAAAATCTATTTTTAACTAATGGTGATAGAGAGAAAGCAAGAGAATTGAGTAAAGAATACTATGATAATCAATTTAAACTTGCAAAAGAAGCAGTTGCTAGAGGAATAAAAGTAGATGAAAATCTTCCATTAGATTATAAATTTGCTGAGTATAATAGAGAGCTTTTTGAAAATATAAAAAACTCTTTAAATCCTACTGATGAGCAATTAAAAGAGTTCTTTAATAAAAATAGAATGGCATATGATGTTTTCCCAAGCTCAGATGCTTATATTGCAATATTAAAAGTTGATCCTTCTGAAGCTGATAAAGCAGCTGCAAAAGAGAAAGCTAATGAACTTTTAAAGAAATTAACAGTTGAAAACTTTGCAGATATGGCAAGAGAAAACACTGATGAGCCTAACTCTAATGGTGGAGATTTAGGTTGGTTCTCTAAAAAAGATATGGTTGAGCCTTTCCAAAAAGCCGTATTTGAAGGAGAGGTTGGAAAAATATACCCTGAACCAGTTGAAACTGTATTTGGACAACATCTAATTTATATAGCTGATAGAAATGATGAGGAAGAGAGAGCTAGAGCTAGTCACATATTAGTTACTCCAAAAATTTCTCAAGAAACTTTAGAACAAAAAGAGAAAGAGCTAGGAGCATTAAAAACTAAATTAATTGAAAATAAGGTTAAATTTGAAGATCTTGCTAAAGAGAATAAAGATGTTCTTCACAGTGGACTTTATTCAAATATAAATGATGCTGGATATATTCCAAATCTAGGATATAATAGTGATCTTACAAAGCTTATTTTCAAAGCTCCTTTAAATAAAATAGAAACAGCAGTTATAAATGATACAATCTTTATTTTTGAAAAGGTTAAAGAGGTAAAATATAAAGCTGCAGATTTCAATGAAAATAAAGCTAAAATCAAAGATGATTATCTAAATTATCAAAGTCAAGAAGAAATGAAAAAGCTTATTTAGGGAATTATATACAAAAAGAGAATGACCTAAAAACTAAGGTTACTCTCTTTTTTGTATTTTACTGTAAAAAATTTGATTATTTACAAAAAATATATTATACTATAGAATAACGGAATTTTTTTTAATTCATTAAGGAGCCAATTATGAATAAACTCAAAAAAAGCATATTAAAGGAATATATCAAAGTAAAATGTCATATGTTTTAATTTTTTGTATTTAGATGAAATATAAAACAGAAGACATAGATATGCTTATTGAGAGTTTAAGAATTGAAGAGGTAGTTGGAGAGTTTGTTGAGTTAAAAAAATCAGGTTCTAGTTATAAAGGGTTGTGTCCATTTCATCCAGACACTACACCATCTTTTATGGTAAATCCAAGTAAAAATATTTGTAAATGTTTCGTATGTGGAGCAGGTGGAAACCCAGTAACATTTTATTCTAAATATAAAAAAATAAGTTTTTCTGAAGCAGTAGAGGAACTGTCTAAGAAATATAGTATTCCTATAAAAGGAATAAGAGAAGATTCTAGAGAAAATGAAAATCTTGAAAAATATTATAAGATAATGGAAGATGCTCACACTTTTTTCCAAGAGAGTATATTTACCAATTCTGGAAGAGAGGCTTTAGAGTATTTAGCAGGAAGAAAGATAAATCCCAAAATTATAAAAGAAAATAGATTGGGATTTGCTCCAAATAGATGGAGTGAGTTAAATGATTACCTTATAAACAAGGGACATAGTTTAAATGATATAATAGCTCTTGGGTTAGTGAAAGAGAGTGAAAAAGGTCAGTATGATGCTTTTAGAAATAGGATAATTTTTCCTATTTATTCAACTTCTGGAAAGGTTATAGCTTTTGGGGGAAGAACTCTTGAAAAGGATAAGGAGATACCTAAATATATAAACTCCCCAGATACCCCTATATTTAAAAAGGGAAGAAATCTATATGGACTAGAAAGAAGCAGTATAATTAAGAAAAAAAATTATGCTATGCTGATGGAAGGGTATATGGATGTTCTATCTGGTTACCTCTATGGTTTTGATGTAGCATTGGCACCTTTAGGAACAGCTCTTACAGAGGATCAAGGGAAACTTTTAAAGAGATATACTTCAAATGTAATACTAGCTTTTGACTCTGATGCTCCTGGGCAATCTGCAACAGAGAGAGCAGGGTTGATATTAAAATCTTTAGGATTTAATATTAGAGTATTAGTTCTTGAGGGAGCGAAGGATCCTGATGAATTTTTAAAGGCTTATGGGAAGGAAGAGTTTTTAAAGTCTGTAAAAAGTTCTGTGGAGATATTTGATTTTTTATTTAAATATTATTCAAGAGAATATGACTTGAGTAATTTAATGTCAAAACAAAACTTTATAAATAGATTTAAAGAATTCTTTCAATGCATAGAAACCGATTTAGAAAAAAGTTTATATTTAGATAAATTATCAAAACAATTAGATATAGAAAAAGATATTTTAAAAGAAACTCTTATAGACAAAAATAAAAAGAGAACTAGAAAATTTGAAGAGGTAAAAGAGAGTAATAATTTTATAAGAGAAGCAGCAGCTCCGTTGTTAGAAGAGCTAACTTTAGCCTTAATAGTTAAGGATAAAAATTACTTTCAATACTTTAAAAACAAAGATATAAGAGGATCACTTACTAAAAAAGTTTTTTCATATATCATGCAAAATGGAGAGAATATAAGAGATCTTATAAAAGAGATAAAAGATGAGATAGAATTAACAAAATCTGAAACTGAAGAGTGGGAAATAGTTGTTTGTTTAGCAATAAATGATTTTTCTGATGAAGAAAAGACACAAAGGCTGTTAGAAGAGATTTTTGTTTCATGGTTTAGAATAGAGATAAAGGAACAGATGAAAAATAGAGAGAATTTAAGCCGTTTTATGAAGATAAAGAGTATAGAGATGCAGTTAAGCAGGGCAGGAAATTTCTCTAAAGTATTGGATATATATAAAGAGTATGAAGAAATAATTAATCTATAAATTTTTAGAGGAGGCTTCAGATAATGAGGGATTTTATAAAAAACGAAAAAGTTCTTTCTTTAGTCAGAAAAGCTATGGAAAATAAGTGTATAACTTATGAAGAGATAAATGATGAGCTAAAGAGTGATTTTCCAGTTGATAAAATAGAGCAATTGATAACTGGAATGATGGAACAGGGAATAAAAATCGTTAGAAAAGAAGATCTAGATAGAGAGAAAAAATTAGTAACTGCTTTAAAAACAAAAGAAAAATCTAAGTCTAAAGCAAAGGCAAAACCAGTACCAGCTCCAGAAGAAGAAGAGATAAAAGTAATAGAAAAAGATGATTTTCCAGAAGATGATGACATAGATGATTTTATTGATGATAGAGTGGATGATTTAGATGATTTTGATCACTTTAACCCTGAAGAGTTAGAAGAGATCAGTGAAGATGAGTTGATAAGTGATGATCTGTTTAATCTATCTGGAGATATGAAAGTTGATGAGCCTATAAAAATGTATTTGAGAGAGATTGGACAGATCCCTCTATTAAGTCACGACGAGGAGCTTGAGTATGCTAAAAGAGCTTTAGAAGGTGACGATTGGGCACAAAAACAATTAGTTGAAGCTAACCTAAGACTTGTTGTAAGTATTGCTAAAAAACATACTAACAGAGGTTTAAAATTATTGGATCTAATTCAAGAGGGGAATATAGGTCTTATGAAAGCTGTTGAGAAGTTTGAATATACTAAAGGGTATAAATTCTCAACATATGCAACATGGTGGATAAGACAAGCTATAACAAGAGCTATTGCAGATCAAGGTAGAACAATTAGAATACCAGTTCATATGATAGAAACTATTAACAAAATTAAGAAAGAAGCTAGAATTTATCTTCAAGAAACTGGAAAAGATGCAACTCCAGAAGTACTAGCTGAAAGATTAGGAATGGAAGTTGAAAAGGTAAAAGCTATACAAGAGATGAACCAAGATCCTATCTCGTTAGAGACTCCAGTAGGAAGTGAAGAGGACAGTGAACTTGGAGATTTTGTTGAGGATCAAAAAATGCTAAATCCATATGAATTAACTAATAGATCTCTATTGAGAGAGCAACTTGATGGGGTATTAAATACATTAAGTAGTAGAGAAGAGAGAGTTTTAAGATATAGATATGGATTGGATGATGGTTCTCCTAAGACTTTAGAAGAAGTTGGAAAAATATTTAAAGTAACAAGAGAGAGAATTAGACAGATAGAGGTAAAAGCTCTAAGAAAATTAAGACATCCAAGTAGAAGAAAAAAATTAGAGGATTTTAAAGTATAAGGGGAATAGGAGCATTTATTGCTCCTATTTCTTTAGTGGAGGATAAAATGAAAAGTATAAAGTTAAAGGATTTAGAAAAACTGATAATAGAGAAATATTCTGAAGATGAAAAGTTTAAAGAGTTTTTAAAGGAAAACAGAGATTTAGAAGTTGAAGTTGCTGTTGAAAATATAAAATTAAAAGAGCTAGAAGATATGGAAGAGTTTACAGAGGAAACTGTTATAGATTATCTTGATGAGATAGCTAATTTAGAAGTTATAAGTGAAGAGAAGGAAAAAGAGCAACTAAAAAATATTGAAGATAGTGAAGAGATTGTAATAAAATATTTAGGAGAGGTAGCTTCAATAGCTTTTAACTATATTAGAGATGGAATAGCCTATATGGATATTGTTCAAGAGGGAACAGTTGGACTTATGAAAGCTATATCAAATTATAATGTAGAGGAAGATGGAGAGTTTAAAAATTATTGTAGATTTTGGATAATAAAAGAGATGGTTATGTTTATTCAAAATAAAGTGGAAGATATAAAATATGAGTTTATGAATTATTTTAAAACTAAAAAAGAGAATTTTGGAAAAGAACATCATCATGAGCATGAAGAGGAGCATGAACATGGAGAGGTTTATTTAAAAGAGGAAGATCTTCTACCAAGTATTGAAGCTATAGAGAAGAGAGAAAAATTAGTTAGTAAAAAAATAAATTTCTTTAATTTAAACAATAGATTAAGTTTAAGACATATAGAGATATTAAATCTTTACTTTGGATTTGGAAAAGATAAGAGACACTCTATATATGAGATAGAGGAAAAATTAGGATTGGAAAAAGGGCAAGGAGAAACTCTTTTCCAAGAGGCTCTTTTAATTCTATCTACTGTTGAAGGGAAGATAGCTCTATGATTTTAAAAGTCAAAGATATAATTGGAAATTTAGAAAAAAAATATCCTAAAGCAAATGCAGAAAGTTGGGATAATGTAGGATTGATTGTTGGGAAATTAAATCAAGAGGTGAGAAAAGTTCAACTTTCACTTGATACTACAGATAAGGTTATTGAAAATGCTATAAAGAATAGTGCAGATTTAATAATTACACATCATCCTATGATTTTTAAGCCAGTAAAAACTATAACAACAATGGATAATTTAGGAAGAAAGATAATAAAGCTTATAGAGAATAACAAATCTCTATATGCTATGCATACAAACTTAGATTCATCTAAAGATGGGTTAAATGATTATATTTTAAATTTATTAGAAGTAGAAAACTCAAAGGTTATTGATGTAAATGAGTTTGATAATGAAGTTGGAATAGGAAGATTATATACACTTTCAAAAGAGATGAATATAGATGAATATGCAACTTTTGTTAAAAACAGTCTAAAGATAAAAAATATAAGAATAATTAGTGAAAATAGAGAGAAAATAATAAAAAAAGTTGCTTTAATAAATGGTTCTGGTATGAGTTATTGGAGAAAGGTTAAATCCTTGGGAGCAGATCTATTTATAACTGGAGATATAGGGTATCATGATGCCTTGGATGCCAAAGAAGCAGGAATAAACGTTTTTGATATTGGGCACTTTGAAAGTGAAAATTGTTTTGTAGAACTATTAAGAAAAGATATAGAGGGAATGGGCATTGAGGTTATAACTTTTAATGATGGACCTGTTTTTGAAATATATTAAGGAGTAAAGAGTGAAAAAACTTTTAATAGTAATTGGGTTAAGTGTGATGATTGGAAACTCTTATGCAGGGGTTAACGATACTTTAAAACTTTTTTCAGAAGAGGAAAAAGTTAGTGTAGAACAAAAAATAACAGAACTAGAAGATAAAAGAAAGCTTCATATACATGTTAATACTCTTCCATATGAAGAGGGATTTAGTGTAGCAGATCCAGAAAAAGTTATAATTCTTAATATAAAAAAAGAGGAAAATAGTAAAGGGAAAATAGAATTAAATTTTTCTAGAGATATTGATGTAGAGGAGTATCAAGAGGATATAAATCTGATTTTAAACAATGCTGAAGAAGCACTTTCTAAAGGGGAGATTGGAAAATATTCAATAGAAGTTTTAGAAGGAATAGATGGAATTTTAGATAAAATAAAGATAGAAGAACCAATAGTTATTGAGGAAGAAGTTACAAAAAATGAAAAATTTAATATTTTTGGTGGTATAGCTATTGCATTTTTTGTAATTTTTGGTATTATAATAAGAGTACTTTCAATTCAAAAGAAGAGAAAAGAATTAAAAGAAAAAAATAGATAAGTAAATAAAAGGTATTAAAGTTGATCGCTGCTTGGTAAAACAAGGAGAGGAAAGTCCGAGCTCCGCAGAGCAAGAGGGCAGCTAACGGCTGCTAAAGGTAACTTTAAGGAAAGTGCCACAGAAAATAGACCGCCATTATGGTAAGGGTGAAAAGGTGGTGTAAGAGACCACCAGTTTCTTAGGAGACTAAGAAAGCTTGGTAAACCCCCTCTGGAGCAAGACTAAATAGGAAAGGTTAAGGGCTGCTCGTCCAGCTTTCAGGGTAAGTTGCTAGAAACTATAAGCAATTATAGGATTAGATAAATGATCAGCACATACAAAACTCGGCTTATTTAATGCCTTTACTTTTTTTCTTTAAAAAATAAAAAAAGTTATTGACGAAATCTAAATTTTGTGATATTATAATCAATGTACCGCAGGAAAGCGGAACGAAAGAAAAAAGTAAAAAAAAGGACATTAGCAACAGAATAGAGAAAGATGATAAAAATCAACAAACAATAAATTGGTGTAAATATCAGTTATGCAACTGAGTAAAATAGATTGAACGAAGAGTTTGATCCTGGCTCAGGATGAACGCTGACAGAATGCTTAACACATGCAA